>CAYSMM010000015.1:0-8279 GCA_964432095.1 uncultured Burkholderiaceae bacterium
CCGCTTGAGCACCTGCGTCATGTGCTCGCGCACCGACAGCTCTTCGCGGGTGATCTTATGATGCTGGTGCAGCTTGGCGCGCTTGAGCACGTCCAGCCACGCGTCCCGCAGCTCAACCACATGCACGTCGGGGTACCGCGGTGCAAGGCTTTGCTCCACATGCACCTGCGCACGCAGAAAGTCACGCCCGAGCAAAGGCAGCGCATCGATCTTGTGCGCGGCCAGTTTCATCCGCTCATACTCCAGCAGGCGGCGCACAAGCTCAGCGCGCGGGTCTTCGGTTTCGTCGCCATCAACCGCTTTGGGCCGCGGCAGCAACATCCGCGACTTGATCTCGATCAGCATTGCGGCCATCAGCAAGTACTCGGCTGCCAGCTCCAGATTGGTCTTGCGCACTTCATCAACATAGCCCAGGTACTGCTTGGTCACCTCGGCCATGGGAATGTCGAGGATGTTGAAGTTCTGCTTACGGATCAGGTATAGCAACAGATCGAGCGGACCCTCAAACGCCTCCAGAAACACCTCCAGCGCATCAGGCGGGATATACAAATCCTGTGGCATCTTGAACAGCGGTTCGCCGTACAGACGCGCCACAGCCAGGGTATCCACCACTTCGGGAGTCGTGGCGGTGGCAGCAGCGGGAGAGTCGAGCAGGGAGTCAGTCATGAGATGCGTCTTAAGCCGACAAGGTAGACGGGCATAAGAGTAAATCGATGATACTCAGTTATCTATAGTGCTATATCAGATTTATTAAATTGCAGAGAAGTTTATATACTCATTGAAGTATAAAAGTTGATACGCAGCAGGGCTCAGCCCTCGGTGCTGTAAACATAAGGCTTTTGTGGTACACGCGCCTGCTTGGATGCCTTTTGCGCATCGCGGTCGATCTGCTTGTCCCACAACAGCGCCCGGCCGTCGCGCTGGCGCTGCTCCAGCTTGGGGTCGGCCGCTTTCAACTGCTCCAAAAACTGTGTAATTTCTGACTTATAGGGCTTAACGAACAGCGGCATGGTGTACCTGCATGGCTCAATCGGTGAATGGTGCGTTATTGTACCGGCGCGCCTATTGCAGGCCGCTTGAAAGGACACCATGAAATTCAAAGGATGGATCACGATGGGACTGCTCAGCGCCATACTGGCGCTTGTCGGCTGCGATAACCAGCGCATTGCCGAGCTGGTACCTGGCGAATCGACCGAGGCCGACGTGCGGCAAAAATTCGGCCAGCCGCAGGACGTGTGGGAAGACGGCGACGGCACACGTATTCTGGAGTTCAGCCGCCAGCCCGAAGGCCACCGCAACTGGCAGATCAAGCTCGACGCGCAAGGCAAGCTGGTGTACGTGAAGAACGTGCTGACACCGGAAAACCTGGCCAAGATTCAGCCCGGTATGAGTGAGCTGGAAGTGCGACGCCTGGTGGGCCGCCCCGGCAAGATACAGGAGTACACACTCAAGAACGAGGTGCACTGGGATTACCGCTTTCTGGAGACACCCACGCAAAGCGCGATGTATGTCGTCACCTTCGACGGCACTGGTGGCAAGGTGAAAACCACTGCACGCATGGATGTTCCCAAGGATGTGTATACGCCGGGCAAATAGTCTGCCGGTTCAGCCCTGCGCTTCACGCGCGCAGTCGCTCCACAGCAGCTTCAGGCGTGAGCGTCACCCCGCGCCCTGTGCCTGAGACATGCGCATAGCTACGGCACTTGAGCACGGCTTTGTCGCGCGAGATCAGCATGGCTGCGTCTGCGGCCGAGGCCAGTGCGAATAGCGGCACATCATTGGGGTCGCGGCATTTGGGCAGTGCGGGCAAAGTGAGGGCTGCGGCAGTATCGTTGTCGTTTAGCCAAAGCAGGCTCAGGCCTTCAATCGCTTCGGTCTGTGCGTGAATCGTGGGTGAAACGTTTACGGCACGCACGCGCCAGACCTCGTGCGGCCAATTGCGGCGTAATGTGGAGTGCAGCTCACTGAGCGTGAAGTGGTTCATGGCCACGTGCAGAACATCGCTGCTGCCGCGCAATGCGTCGCGCAATATGAACGCGCGCGAATCGTGAAACACCAGCATCTCGAGCCACAGATGCGTGTCGAGCACCACGCGGGGGGTTGCCATGAATGTCAGGAGCCTGGCTTAGCGTTTGGTGAGAACTGCGGGTTCGGAGTACACCCAGCCGCCTTGCGCATTGGGTTGACCGACACGCCAGTAGTAGGTGCCGGGTTCCAGATTGCGAAGCGCAGCTTGTGCCTCGCTGAGGTCGGCTTCGGCGGCTACTTGAGCAAAGCTTGGGTCTTGGATGGTTTGCAGTTGGACCCGATAGCGCGGCTGTGGCCGGCTTGTCTGCCAAGTGAGCAGCATGCCGTTGGCTGTGTCGCGGCTGGCAAGGTTGAAGGGTGCATTGGCCAGCAGCACCTGCAGCTTGCGCATACTGTCCAGGCCCTCAAGGCCGTTGGCATCCACACTGCGCAGGCGCAACTCGTAATCACCGTTCTCAAGCTCAGGCAGTGCGAAACTAGCATTGCTGACCGTACCGCTCGCAGTGACCGCAGCACTCACCCCGGCCGGGCTGATGATGTAGCGGTAAGCACTAGCGCCATTGACGGCGGAAAACGTAAACGGCTCGCCCACCGCTCGCACAGCAAGCGCGGTTTGCGGCAGCACCGGGGCAGGCAAGAGCTTGACGGGCGCGATCGGCGGGCCACCGAGTGGCACCACTGTGCCAAAGCCGCCATTGACGGCTACACCGTTGGCACGTGCCGCGGGCGACAGTGCTGCCACCTGGCCCTGCAATACCTCCACACGTGACCTCGCTGGGCCTTCGGCTGCCACGCGGTATTGCGTGCCACGCACGCCGATGGTGGAGGTGGGCGTAGTGACCTTTACGTGATCCTTGAGCGATAGCCTTTCGACGACCAGGTCGACTGCACCGCTGCTGAGCTTGAGAACGGTGCGCAGCAGTGAGTCCTCGGCTTGAAGGGCGCGGTTTTTCTGCACCTGCGCCAGGCTGTTGGGCAGCAGCGTGGCAGTGCTGCCGTCTGTGCGCGTGAGCACTGCACTACCCTTGCCGCCGGTGGTGACGGACGCACCTTCGGCTACTGCATCGCCTGGCTTGGCCGGCTTGCCGTCGATCTGTACCGGGCCGTGCGCCGCCGTGAGCGTAAGTGGGGCAGGCGTGCCGCGCAGCAAGCGCACCGGAATGAGCAGCTTTTGGCCGGGATAAATGCGGTTGGGATTACGCAGCTTGTTGAAGCGTGCGACTTCAAGGTAGTCACCCGGCTCGTCGAGAAGCGTATTGGATACCTGTTGAACGGTGTCGGCTTTCTTCACAACGTATGAGACAGTGCGCTCTTCGGAGCCTTGCGCAACCGCTGCGTTACAGCCCGCCCACAGCAGTGCCGCGGCGCTTACAACCCCTCTAAATAGCTTCATTTTTTGATTTCTCAACGACCCAAGTTCAGTGGTACTCCACTATATCGCTGAATTGGCACTTTGAGCGCAGCGGCCAGTACCCATATACACGTAGCGGTAAAGTGTTTAGGCCACTGCGGCCGTATCGCCAACACAGCGAGCGTGAAAAATGTCACGCAGCAAAGTCGCGATCACAGTGCGATTGTCACCAGTTGACGCGCGTGCGTCAGGGCCGATTCAAAGTCGGGTTGCAATGCATTTGTACCCAGTGACGCGGCAAAGCCGCTGCGTGTGAGCAGCGACAGGGGTTGCTCCTGCAGTGCGCTGAAGATGAGTGTGCAACCGCGCCGCTCAAGCGTGCCGTGGAGCTGAGTGAGTGCATCCAGCGCCGTTGTATCGAGGTTGATGACTTGCGACGCATCGAGAATCAACACGCGCGTATCGGCGTGAACCTGATCCTCAAGTGCCTGCAGCTTTGTGACCGCACCAAAAAATAAAACACCATACAACTCGAAAGCCTGCAGCTTGCGCCCCACATCCTCTTGAGCAAGCGCAACGGCGCTGACCCGCGTCAAGCTGGAGATGCGATAGATGAAGAACACGCACGCCAGCACCAGGCCTACCTCGACTGCAACCATCAAATCCACCATTACGGTGAGTGCAAACGTACCCAGCAAAATTATGCGATAGGTGGGCTTGTACTGTCTGAGCCTGGCGAACTCACTCCATTCGCCCATGTTCCAGGCAACGAACATCAGTATCGCTGCCAGCGCTGCCAACGGCACATACGCAGCAAGCGGTGCCGCTGCAATCAGAACAAGCAGCAGAACCAAGGCATGCACGATGCCCGCCACGGGCGAGCTTGCTCCGGCGCGAATATTCGTCATCGTACGGGCAATGGTGCCCGTTACCGGCATACCGCCCACGAACGGCATAGCCATGTTGGCCATGCCTTGTGCCATCAACTCTTGATTGGGGTCGTGTCTGGGCACAGTCGTTACGGCACTATCGGCTATTCGCGCGCACAGCAGGCTTTCAATCGCCCCCAGAGTGGCCAGCGTCAGTGTAGGAATAAACAGTTGCTTGGCACTCATCCAGTCAAACGCCGGGGTCTGCAACTCCGGCAGCCCGCGAGGCAGATCACCAAAACGACTTCCTATAGTTTCCAGAGGCAGGCCAAACCACCACACGAGCAGCGTAGACACAACGAGCACGACAATAGGCCCAGGTATGCGCGCAGCCGAGCGCAGACTGCGCGATTCAATCGGCGTACCCACAGGGTATAGCTTGGGCCAGCTGATCAGCATGGCGAGGCTTGCGACGCTCACCGCCACAGTAGGCAGGCTGATGGTGCTCAGGCTTTTTGCGAGTACAGCCACGAGCGAGAAAAAATCCGCCGGCAGCTTGGTGATCTGTAGTCCAAGGAAATCTTTGATCTGCGAAAGCGCGATCAACACCGCGATACCGTTAGTGAAGCCAATGACGACAGACACCGGGATGTAGCGCACCAGCGCGCCGAGCTTGAGCAGCCCTAAGGCAAACAGCAGTACTCCGGCCATGAATGTGCAAATCAACAGGTTGGTGAGGCCGTAGCGATCGAGAATGCTGAAGACCACCACGATGAATGCGCCAGCAGGCCCACCGATCTGCACGCTGCTGCCACCCAGCGCAGAAATCATCAGCCCGCCGACGATGGCGGCAAACAGGCCGGCCTCTGGCTTGAGGCCGCTGGCGATGGCAAAAGCGATGGCCAGCGGCAGCGCGACGATGCCGACTGTGATGCCGGCGGCAACATCGCGAGCAAACCGTGGCTTGCTGTAGTTGCGCCAGTCATCCAGCAGGCGCGGTCGGAATTGATGTAAGGATAAGCTCATGGCGTTGCGATATTGTGCAATGCCGGGTGTTGCTCTGAGCTTGTTACTTGACACGCATACCTGGCTTGGCGCCAGCGTGCGGATCGAGCAGATACACGCCTTGCTGGTCATCACCCTCGAAGCTCGCGGCCAGCACCATGCCCTCACTGATGCCGAACTTCATTTTCCGGGGCGCCAGGTTGGCCACCATGACAGTGAGCTTGCCCACTAAATCTTCAGGCTTGTAGTGCGCCTTGATGCCGCTGAACACCTGTCGCGGCTTGTCTTCGCCCACGTCGAGCATGAGTTTGAGCAGCTTGTCGCTGCCCTCCACATGCTCGGCACTCACGATATGCGCGATGCGCAAGTCGAGCTTATTGAAATCATCGATGCTGATAGATGAGTTTAGATTTTCAGCATTACTAATGGCAGTAAATGCATGAATCTGGCTTTTGGATGGCAGCGATGTAATTTTACTGTTAGCAGTATTAGACTTTTTATCGCCCTTTGCAGACTCCGTGGCACCTACGGGAATGTCGAACAGCGCGTCCAGTTGCTTCACATCAACGCGTTGTGCCAAATGCTCGTACTTTGCTAGCGCGCCGTAGGTTTGGGAGAGATTATCAATGCTTAGCGGTGCCGGGATGCCCAGAAATGCTGCAGCTTTAGTCGTGAGCTGCGGAAGAATGGGATGCAGGAAATATGTGATGAACTTGAATCCTTCCAGGCAATTGTGGATGACTTCTGCGAGTAAGTGATGATTCTCTTTCTTTTTCGCTAAATCCCAAGGTTTATAACAGTCGTAATACTCGTTAGTGGCGTCAGCAATCGCCATCAACTCGCGTATGGCTCGCCCGAAATCACGTTGCTCATAAGCGTCGAGAATCGCTTGAAGCCGAGTCTTGGCAGCAGCCATCGGTACAGCTGTGTCCGTTGTTGTAATAGGAAGGGTCCTCTTAGGATCACCTTCGAGATGCTTGTGAACAAACCCTGCACACCTGCTGGCAATATTGACGTACTTGCCAATCAAATCACTGTTCACTCGTGCGACGAAGTCGTCCGGGTTGAAATCTACATCCTCCACCTTGCTGTTGAGCTTGGCAGCAATGTAGTAGCGCAGCCATTCGGGATTCATGCCAAGCTGCAGGTATTTGAGCGGGTCGATGCCGGTACCGCGGCTTTTGCTCATCTTCTCGCCGCTGACGGTGATGAAGCCGTGCACATTCACCTGACTAGGCGTTTTGCGGCCGCTGAACTCAAGCATCGCGGGCCAGAACAGCGTGTGGAAGTACACGATGTCTTTACCGATGAAGTGCACCTGCTCTACCTTCTCGTCGGCAATGAATTGCTCGTAGGTCTGATCGGTACGCGATGCCTCATGCGTGTGGGCCTTTGCACCGCCCTTGTCAAAGTGATTCTTGAGCGACGCGAGGTAGCCCACCGGCGCGTCAAGCCACACGTAGAAGTATTTGCCCGGAGCGCCAGGAATTTCGATACCGAAGTAGGGCGCGTCGCGGCTGATGTCCCAGTCGTTCATGCCGGCGTCGAACCACTCGCTCGCTTTCTTGAGCATCTCGGGTTGCAGCCGTCCGGGCGTAGCTGTCCACTCTTTCAAGAACTCTACTACGCGCGGCTCGCTCAGCTTGAAGAAGAAGTGCTCGCTGGTACGCAACTCCGGCTTGGCGCCGCTCAACACCGAGTAAGGGTTTTTCAACTCGGTTGGCGCGTACACCGCGCCGCATACCTCGCACGAGTCGCCGTACTGATCTTTCGCGCCGCACTTGGGGCACTCACCCTTGATGTAGCGGTCGGGCAGAAACATGCCCTTCACGGGATCGTAAAACTGCTCGATGGTTTTGCTTGCGATCAACCCATTGGCAATGAGGTCGCGGTAAATCTGCTGTGCCAGAGCGTGATTCTCGGGTGCGTCGGTGGAGTGCCAGTTGTCAAACGCGATGTGAAAACCATCGAGGTACTCCTTACGACCGGCAGCGATCTCGGCCACGAATTGCTGCGGCGTCTTGCCAGCCTTTTCCGCAGCGATCATGATGGGCGCGCCGTGAGTATCGTCTGCGCACACGAAATGCACCTCGTGCCCCTGCATGCGCTGAAAGCGCACCCAGATGTCGGCCTGGATGTACTCCATGATGTGGCCGATGTGAAACTTGCCATTGGCATACGGCAAAGCGGTGGTGACGAACAGACGGCGTTTGGCTTTTTGTGGCTCAGACATGGCGAAGGCTTCGAAAAATGCGCAAGAGGCACTCAAGCAGCAGCTTGAGCGGGTTATGTCAGACAGCAGGGCGGCGCATTCGGAAGAGGACGATCATGACTGCGAGTTTAGCAGCAGTGCCGTCGGGGGCAGTGTCGTAGCTGGCGAAGCGGGCGGATTCCTATCAGTCAGGTACTAGCGTAATAATATCTTGATACTCAGTTACGTATTAGACGATTACTACAATCAAATATTCGAGTAATCATCGTATACAAAAGACAGTATCAATAATGATTAAAGCGTTGCTAATCTGCAATGCCGCGTTTTTTGAGGAAATCGGCCACCAGTTCCAGCCGCGCAAGCGGGTCGGGCAGTGCCATGAGCTGCTGCTTCAGATGCACCGGAATCGGCAGCAGCTCACACCAGCGGTTGGCCACCCAACCCGCGTTGGCAAACTCGTAGGGCTTGACGAACGGTGGTGCCCCATCGAGGCTGAGCTCGATGCTACTGATGGCTTGCTTGAGGGCTGCTTGCGCAAACTGCAGTTGTGCCGGCACCTGCGCAGGTGCATCTGACTCTATCGCATTGACGTTGCCCACCATCAGCCCGTTGGCGGTGCTGCGTGTGTCTAAGATCTCGAAGCGCTCGAGTCCCTTGCAGCGCACGATCATCAATCCAGCCTGTGGCATGTCCCACTCGATGAGCGCAGCATGGCAGCCAATACGCTCGACCTCGGTTTGGCTGGCCTCGCGCCGAACTTCTGAACCTTTTTTGATGGACACCACGCCGAAGGGCGATTCGGTTTTGATGCACG
>CAYSMM010000015.1:8289-16521 GCA_964432095.1 uncultured Burkholderiaceae bacterium
GCCAGCAGCCCTCCGGGAAAGAGCACGCTCGACAGCGGAAAAAGCGGAAGGGAGTAGCTCATGTCAGGCTTTTGCAGTGCCGCCTCGCGCGCCACCGAGTGATTGCAACTCGCGATGACGCACGTGGGTGTTGTGGCGCTCGGCAAACTTTGCGGCGACTTGCTCAACCACGTACACAGATCGGTGCTGCCCGCCGGTGCAGCCCACTGCGATGGTGAGATAGGCTCGATGCTCGGCCTCGAAGTGCGGCAGCCAGCGCTCCACGAACGTGCTGATGTCCTCGACCAGCATGGCGACCAGCGGGTATTTTGCAAGGTACTCATTCACCTGATGATCCAGCCCTGTCAATGTGCGCATCGACAACTCATAAAACGGGTTGGGCAGCATGCGCACGTCAAACACGAAATCTGCATCCAGCGGCACGCCACGCTTGAAGCCAAAGCTTTCAAACACTAGCGACAAACCGGCTACCTTGACCTGCACGGCCTGCTTGATCCATGCGCGCAATTGGGCTGGTGTTGAATGACTGGTATCAATGGACTCGGCAACCGCCTTGATGGGTTCGAGCAGCTCGCGCTCGAGCTCAATGGCCTCCATCAAGGCACGGCGTGTTTGCCCTGCATTGCCTTCGGCAGCCTTTGAAAGCGGGTGGCGGCGGCGTGTTTCTGAAAAGCGCTGCACTAAAACCGGTGTGCTGGCGTCCAGGAACAGCACGGTGGCCTTCACGCCCAAATGCTCCAGCGCCAACATGCCCGAAAGCCCTTGCGGGTTAGCAACGCTGCGCACGTCCACCGCAATGGCCACCAGGCTGCGCCTGTCGCGCTCGACCACATGCAACAGATCGGGTACCAGCTCCGGTGGCAGGTTGTCCACGCAGTAATAGCCTGCATCTTCGAGGGCGTGCAGCGCAACTGATTTACCCGAGCCGGAAATGCCGGTAATCAGCACAATGCGTGGCGCATCGCTGGTCGGGCTGACGTTATCATTGTTGAGCTCTGTCATACCGTGTCTGCCGCTTTGATGAGTTGCTTGGCAAGCTCTCGCGCCGTCTTCAACGCGGCTGCATTGTCACTCGACGCGCCCAACATGCGGCTGACTTCGGCGACGCGGTCCTCGGCACTGAGCAATGCGATGTGACTGGTGGCGCCGCTTTTGCCGGCTTGCTTGGTCACCTGATAATGCTGATCGGCAAACGCCGCGACCTGCGCCAGATGCGTGACGCACAGCACCTGTGCCTTGTCGCTCAATTGCTTCATCAGCCGCCCGACGCTCTCGGCCGTCACGCCGCCGACGCCCGCATCGACTTCGTCAAAAACCATGGTGGGTGCACTAGACTGTGCCCTGCCCGTGACGGCGATGGCCAATGCGATGCGCGACAACTCGCCACCCGAGGCGATCTTGTGAATCGGCCGCGGCTCCACGCCATCGTGGCCGGACACCAAGAATTCGATTTCATCCTGCCCGTGCGAATGCAACGCCTGTGTGGTAGTTACCTCTGCGCGCAGCACTCCACCGGGCATACCGAGTTGCTCCATAACCTTGGTGACGTTCTTGCTCAGTTGTGCGGCGGCAGTTCGGCGCTTGGCCGTCAGCTCATCGGCCAGTTGCTTGCAGGTGCGGTGCGCGGTGTCCCGCAATGCGGCTAGTGCGTCCATGTCCTGCAATTGATCGAGCGCCAATAACTCCTGACGCTTAGTCTGCACCAGCGCAGGTAATTCGGCTGCATGCACGCGGTGGCGGCGCGCAAGCTGCATCCAGGCGGACATGCGAGCGTCCACGCGCGCCAGCTCGGCAGGGTCGAGATCCAGCCGGCCCAGATAGCTGGTTAGCGCATGCCCCGCGTCCTGCACCTGCGCAAGTGCGCCTTGCAAAGCGATACGCGGGTCTTGCAGACTACTGTCCAGCCGCTCGGCTGATTCAAGCCTGTGAATCAAGGTACCGAGCTGGCTGCTGAGGGCCTCGTCGTTCTCGGTGAGTTGGCCGGCCACAGCTTGCGCGGCATCGATCAGCTCTGCGCTATGGCTGAGCCGGCTTTGCGTATTGCTAAGTTCGTCCCATTCATGCTCGGCCGGTGCGAGCTTGTCGAGATCGTGTAACTCGTCGCTTAGCCGCTCACGTTCACGCGTGATGGTGGCCTGGGTAGACTTCGCATCCGCGAAGCGGCGCTCTGCCGCCTGCCATGCATCGTAGGCTTGCGAATAAGCCAGCAGATTCGCTCCGGCGAAGGCATCCAGCACGTCGCGTATACCGTCGCGCCGCATTAGGGCCTGGTGCCCGTGCTGCCCGAGAATATCGACGAGTTGCTCGCCCAACTCTCGCAACTGCCCGGCAGTCGCCGGTGAGCCGTTGATGTAGCCGCGGCTTTTACCTTGCTTGTCCAGTGTGCGGCGCAGCAGCAGGCCGTCATCGTCAAAACCGTTATCACGCAGCCACTGCACGACGGGTTGGCTGGCATTGAATTCCGCAGCCACCTCGGCCTGACTGGCGCCAGCGCGAACCAACTCAGCACTGGCGCGCTCACCCAGTAATAGCGAGATGGCATCGACCAGCATGGACTTACCGGCTCCGGTTTCACCGGTCAGCACAGTGAAGCCGCTGCTAAGGTCGAGATCGATCTCGGTGACGAGGACGAAGTTGCGGACGAATAAACGCTTGAGCATGCGAAGCCAACCTGAGACTAATGTTCGTGCCAACCTAGCTTGTTGCGCAGCGTCGAGTAGTAGCTGTAATCCCTGGGGTGAAGCAACAGGCAGCTGTGCTGCGATTTGCGAACCACGACTTTGTCCCCATGAATGAGGGTAGAAACCGACTGCATATCGAAGTTCACGCTCGCGTCTTTGCCGCCGACGATCTCGATCTCCACGGTGCTGTGGTCGGGCAGCACGATAGGCCGGTTAGACAGCGAGTGAGGCGCAATTGGCACCAGTAAAAAGCCACTGAGTTGAGGATGCACAATGGGGCCGTTGGCCGACAGGGAATACGCCGTCGATCCTGTCGGCGTTGCGGCAATCAGGCCGTCGGCACGCTGGTTGTACATGTAGGCGCCGTCCACTTCGACTTTCAACTCCACCATGCCTGCGGTGGCGCCGCGGCTGACGACCACGTCGTTCATCGCTACCGAGCGATGAATCACTTGATCGTCACGCAACACCTCGGCGCAAAGCAGCATGCGCTCGTCGCGCAGGTTGTGCCCGTGCAGTACAGGGCCGAGCGCAGCGTCGAGGTGATCGAGCGCGATGTCCGTCATGAAACCGAGGCGTCCCTGATTGATGCCGACCAATGGCAAACCGAACTGCGCGATCTGTCGGCCTATGCCGAGCACGGTGCCATCACCTCCGACGGCGATGACCAAGTCGCACTCTGTGCCGATCATGTCGACATCCAGTGCAGCCCACTTGGTCAGGTGAAGTGCAGCAGCTGTGGTTGATTCAATACTGACTCGAACGCCCGAGGATTGCACGTACTCTGCTACCCTGATCACGGCGTCCTGAGCGTCACTGTCCCCACTCTTGGTGTGTGCTTTTCCAACAATGGAGGCATGGCGAAAGGCAAGGGTGGATTGCATTGAGTAATTACAACATAGGCGGTATGTCGTTTTGCCTGGATTGTGGTGATTGCGTCAACAATGCTGTTGCGGCAGTCTGCGCATTCCGTATATCTGCGGCTGCGACCCTAGAATATCGATTTATGGACGAACGTGCCAGATTGCTGCTGAACACTTTGATTGAGCGCTATATCTCCGACGGGCAGCCGGTGGGGTCGCGTACCTTGTCGCGTGCGTCAGGTCTGGATTTGTCCGCCGCGACCATTCGCAATGTGATGAGTGACCTGGAGGATTTAGGTCTGGTCGCAAGCCCACACACCTCGGCTGGGCGCATACCCACGGCACGTGGCTATCGCATGTTCGTAGACGCCATTCTCACAGCGCAAGCGCATATTGTGGCTGATGACCTGCAAACCAAGGCGGCGGGGCAGATTCAGGTTGCGGAGCCGCAAAAGGCGATTGCCTCAGCGGCACAGTTGCTGAGCAGCATGTCCAACTTTGTTGGCGTGGTGTCGGCACCTCGCCGAAGTGCGGTGTTCAGGCATATCGAGTTCTTACACTTAGGCGACAAGCGCGTGCTCGTTATCATCGTGACGCCGGATGGTGACGTGCAAAACCGCATCATCCAGACCGATCAGACGCTTGGACCGTCGCAGTTGACGGAGGCTGCAAACTTTCTCAATACACACTATTGTGGCCTCGGACTGGACGAGGTGCGCGTACGTTTGCATGACGAACTGACCGTCCTACGCGACGACATCGCCGCATTGATGAAGGCTGCCATCGAGGTGGGATCTCAAGCTTTGCAAGAGCAGGACGAGCAGGTGGTCGTGGCCGGCCAGCAGCACATGCTGGACGTTTCGGATCTTGCTGGAGATATGAGGAATCTGCGTAAGCTGTTCGACCTGTTCGAGCAGCGCACCCAGCTGTTGAGGCTTCTCGACGTCGCAGCGCATGCGCAAGGTGTGCAAATCTTCATTGGCGGAGAAAACGAAGCTCTGCCGATCGAGGCACTATCGGTCATCACCGCGCCATATGAGGTCAATGGGCAGATCGTTGGTACACTGGGTGTAATCGGCCCGACGCGTATGGCCTACGACCGCATGATCCAGATCGTGGACGTTACGGCAAAGCTCCTGGGCAGCGCACTCAGCCGCACGAGTTAGCTGCGCTGTCGCATTACTCTGCCAATGAAGCGACCGCCCCGTACAATGCGTGGCTACCGCGCATTCCCCTGACTGCGTGTCTGCGATTTTTCCGGGGCCGTTAGCTCAGTTGGTTAGAGCAGAGGACTCATAATCCTTTGGTCGTTGGTTCAAGTCCAACACGGCCCACCATAACCATATACTCAATTCTCTATATAGACGTAGCTGCATAGTAGATAAGCAGTAACTAATATGTACTATTATGAGTATTTAGATGAAGTAGCCGCTTGTACATGTACATGTAGCTGATTGCTTGTATGTCTTCTGTGCCTGCCTAGCCTCTTCTCGTTTGTGATGATTTCCTGATGTCTGGTGCCTAGTTTGACCTGCTCCCCTCCTGCCATACCAGCCTGAAGTAGCAGAGGTCCGCCAACCAGGAGAATGGCGGACATGAAGAAGAGCAGATTCAGCGAAGAACCAATCATTGGCTTTTTTGCGACAGGCCGAGGCAGGCATGGGTATCCCCGAGCCGTGCTGCAGCGGCGGCTTCAGCCAGGCCACGTTTTACAAATGGCGTGCCAAGTTCGGTGGCATGCAGGTCTCTGAAGCCCAGCGCCTGCGCGAACTCGAGAGCGAGAACGCCAAGCTCAAGAAGCTGCTGGCCGAAGCCCACCCGGATATCCACGCCCTCAAGAGCGTCTTCGGCGTAAAGCGTTAGCCCCACAGGCGCGGCGCGATGCCATCCGACAGATGATTGAACAGCATCACCTCTCGGAGCGGCACGCCTGCCGCCTTGTGGGGCTATCCACAGACAGCTACCGCCACCCACCGCAGCCCGGCGAGCTCAACGCCAACTTGGGTGAACAGATTCGGCAAACCGCGATGGTGCGTCGCCGATTCGGCTACCGACGCATCCACGACATGCTGCGCGAGCTGTTTCCGGGGGTGAACCACAAGCGCATTTATCGGCTGTACCGGCAGGCCAAGCTGAGGGTGAAGAGGCAACGCAAGGTCAAGCGGCCAGCCCAGCAGCGCGTGCCGCTGCAACTGGCCAGGAACATCAATGAGGTGTTGAGCATGGATTTCGTCTCGGACAGCCCGTCCAACGGACGGCGCATCAAGTGCCTGACGGTGGTCGACGACTTCAGCAAAGAGTCCTTGGGGATTGCCGTGGACTACGGCATCTCGGGCCAGTACGTCACCCGCGTGCTGGACCAGGTGGTACGGTTTCGGGGCTATCCGGCTGCGGTGCGCACAGACAATGGCCCGGAATTCACTAGCCGTGCTTTCTTGGCCTGGACGCACAAGAACGGAATTCGGCACATCCTGATTGAGCCGGGCAAGCCGATGCAGAACGGCTACATCGAGAGCTTCAACGGCAAGTTCAGGGATGAATGCCTCAATGAGCAGTGGTTTGAATCGTTGCCTCAAGCCCGGCAGTGCATTGCACGCTGGCGGCAGGACTACAACGAGGTCAGACCACACAGCAGCCTAGGGCGTATTCCACCGGCACGATTCGCCCAGCAGCACCGCCAGCGCGCTGGCGGTGCTGCTGACCAGCCTCAAAGACAAAACATCGATTAACCTTCAACCCCCAGGACTTCTCCGAAAACACTGTTACGGTCAATGGGGGGCAGGTCAAGTTTGATCTACCTTCCACACGGCTCGTATAAAAGGCACCCTCTGGTCGAGCTGTGGTGGGTTGCTGCCCACCTAATGCTTAGTGGAGAACGATACACTCACGGTGTTGTACATAAATATGAATCAAAATCTTTCTAAATGAAACAAATACTGTTGCGCCATAGCAGTCCGACAGTTGGGAGTTTTTCTCATCTTGTGAAGATTCGTTATGTAAAATAATAGCTCATGTATTGTTGATATCATTTGCTCGGTATGATCCACCTATCTAATCTAATATGTTTTTTCGCTGGGGCTGCGAGCCAAAACTGTAAAATTTGTGTCTGTATTGCCCTGATCCATAAACAATAGAAATAAAGTAAATCTGAATGCTTGGGAATTTGTCAGTGGATATGGTTACAGCTTTCTTGGGCGCAATTTGCTTGCGCGGTGCTTCGCTTTAATCCTTGCATAAGACTGTAAGCAAATGAAGCTCCACACCGTGCAACCGTATACCCACAGCTTGTATATGCGTACGCCCGTTATGGGTGTACTGCGAATCCTCTGCGCATTCGTACATAGCTTCAATGTTGCTTTGGTGTTGTTGCGCCCTCTGGCTGCATCACTACTGCTGACAGGTCTTGCGCTGGGCCAAACCAGCGTGACAAATACCGCAATCGTTGCTCCCCCAGCGGGCGTTACGAACACTGGGGCCGCTTGCACTGGCGGTGGCGGTGTCTTTGACGGAGCTACCGGGGAGTGCCGGTTCACTGATGTCGATGTCGTCCTGCGTCATACCAAGGCGGTGTTGAGCGGACCGACGCCCGTGGCAGGGGGGACTTTCAACATCACCTATCGCGTCCGCGTAGAGAACAACAATCCGACGCTATCGGGGCAGTACGGTCTGACCGATAGCTTGCTGTTTGGCACCGGCTTGACTCCCAACACCACATCGTCGGTCAATTCTGGTGCAGGCGTTCCTGCCAATCTTCCTTCTAGCGGTGGTACCGGCCCGTTCACTCTTGCGCCGGCGGGCACATCCATTGCGGCAAACACCATCCATACCTATGATGTGACTGTCAATTACTCCGTCACTTCAGGTGTCACCCCCACCTCGATCACCTGCGCGGGCACCGGCACATTGCAGGGGCTTAGAAACCGTTCGAGTCTTACGCCAGCAGGCGGCACTGCGCAACCACAAGAGGCTTGTCAGAGCGTTACCACTTCCGACATGAGTCCGGTGGTCACGGTGCCGGCGGCCACGGCGCCCGGGGCGACGGTCAACGGGCAGATCGTGTGCACCAATGCGGGACCGGCGGCGGCGGCCAACGTGACGTGCGGCGCCAGCGCCCAAGACAGCACCGGGGCCAACGTGCCGGTGACGGTGGGCGCCTGCACCTATAGTGCGGGCGGCAGTGCGGCCTCGGTGCCGGTCAATGGCACCGTCACCTGTCCGATCAGCTACACCGCGCCCGGCACGGCCGGCGGCGGCGACACCGTGCCGCTGAGCGTCACCGTGACGGGCACCACTGGGGCCACCAACGACAGCAACGGCGGCACGGGCAGCGGCGGCAACAACAGCACCACGGCCACCACACAAATCGTTGATGCGCTCAGCGACAGCGCCAGCGGCATCGGCGGCACCGTAGGGGCCACCTTCAACCTGGCGAGCAACGACCAAGTGCCCGCGGGCAGCACCTACAGCCTGCAGCCTGGCGGCACCTGTGCGGGGGCCAGCGTCAGTACAGCGGGCGTGGCCACCTACACCATCCCGGCCACCGGCAGCTGTACCGTGAACTACCAGGTGTGCGCGCCGGCGCCCAACGCCAGCCAATGCGACACCGCCACCTTGACGGTGACGGCGCAGGTGGCCGACATGAGTCCGGTGGTCACGGTGCCGGCGGCCACGGCGCCCGGGGCGACGGT
>CAYSMM010000016.1:0-16485 GCA_964432095.1 uncultured Burkholderiaceae bacterium
CGAATGTGCAGCTGTACTCACGCGCGTGAGCCCGGGGGATGATGCGGAGAGTGGCGCAGTCGTGCTCGACCAAACCGTGTTTTATCCGCTAGGCGGCGGGCAGGCCGGCGACACTGGCAGCCTCATCACGCCCTATGGCGAGCTGCAAATTGCAAACACACGCAAGCAGCGCGACACTGGCGAGATCCTGCACATCGCCGCCAGCGGGCAGGAGGCGTTGCTTTCGCAGCTTAAGCTAGGCGACAGCATCACGGCACGCATAGACTGGCCGCGCCGCTACCGCCACATGCGCTTTCACACCAGCACGCATTTGTTGTGCGCACTGTTGCCTTACGGGGTGGATGGCTGCAGCATCACGGCTGACTCTGCCCGCATGGATATGGTGACGACCGATGCGATCGACATCGACATCGTCAATGTGGGTCTTGCGCGGCTGGTGAGCGAGGCACACACCGTGCGTACGCGCTGGATCAGTGACGATGAGCTTGACGCCAACCCGCAGCTCGTCAAAACCATGAGCGTGCTGCCGCCGCGCGGGCTCGGACGGGTGCGGCTGCTGGAAGTGGAGGGCGTCGATCTGCAACCCTGCGGCGGCACGCATGTGGCCAACACCGCTGAGATTGGTGCTGTGATCGTAACGAAGGTTGAGAAAAAATCCGCCCGCACACGCAGGTTGGTGCTGGGTTTTTCTGGTGCATAACAATAGAGTGCAGAGAGCGCACTCAAACGAAACAAACCCGAATTGCATAAGGGCATTGATGGTGCATGCTTGAAATTTCGGGGCTGTTTCTATACTTCACGGCCCAAGGCATAAAACAACTCTGGCAACCGGCAGCGTTGCCTTATATCAGCGCACGGGTTTAGCGGCTATGGCACGTGGCGTACCGTGCGAGATTCTCTTGAGGCATTTGTCTTTGTCTGCTTGCGGCAAATACTCCTGACTGATTGTGTGGCTGCGGGTCAACCTTATCGAACAGGTGAATAATGAACATCCTCTTGTTTCTCGCGGGGCTTGCAGCCTTGATTGTCGGCGCAGAGTCGTTGGTGCGCGGCGCATCGCGGCTGGCGATTACTGCTGGAATCTCACCGCTGGTGGTGGGCCTCACCGTCGTGGCTTTTGGCACATCATCGCCCGAGCTTGCGGTTTCTGTGGGTGCGGTGCTAGAGGGCAAGACCGACATCGCCGTTGGCAACGTGGTGGGCAGCAACATCTTCAACGTGCTGTTCGTCCTGGGCGCCTCGGCGCTGATCGCGCCGCTCATCGTGCACGCGCAAATCATCAAGCAGGAGGTGCCGATCATGATGGGTGCGTCGGTGATGCTCATCGCCATGATCTGGGACGGCAGATTGTCGCGCGTCGAGTCGGCGGTACTGCTTGCACTGCTGCTGGTGTACACCGCATTTTTGATTGCGCAATCGCGCAAGAACACCGAAGCGGTGCAAGACGAGTACGACGCCGAAATGCCCAGGAGCCGGTGGGACAGTCATTGGGCGGTGCAAGCGGGCTTGGTGATCGGCGGCCTGGTGCTGCTGGTGTATGGCAGCGAATGGCTGGTCACGGCAGCGGCAGCGTTTGCCAAGTCCATGGGCGTGAGTGATCTCGTGATTGCGCTCACTATCGTGGCAGCTGGCACATCCATGCCTGAAGTGGCCACGTCCGTCACCGCTGCTCTCAGGGGCGAGCGCGATATTGCCGTGGGTAATGTGATCGGCAGCAGCACGTTCAACATCCTGGGCAGTCTAGGCCTGTGCGGTGTGGTGGGTACGGCTGGCTTGACCATTTCGCCATCGGTGCTGGCGTTTGATGCCTGGGTGATGCTGGCGACGGCGGTGGCCTGCGTGCCGATCTTCCTGACCGGTCGCGAGATCGCGCGTTGGGAAGGAGGGGTGTTCATCATCTACTACGCGGCTTATACGGCGTACCTCGTTCTTGCTTCGCAGCAGCACGACGCACTGCCGATGTTCAACGATGTGATGTTGTGGTTCGTGATACCGATTACGCTGCTGACTGTGGCTGTGTCGCTGATCAGGCATCACCGCAATGGCAGCGCGGCCTGACCTCACTGCAGGAACGTATGCGCACCGAATTGCTCCCTCTACTGCTGTTTACGCCGTTTGCCACAGCGCCAGTCGCAGGGTGGATACCCAACTCATACCGCAAGGCTGCGGCTTGGCTGGCCGGCGTCGTGGCGCTGTTGGCTTGCCTTGTGCTCGCGCTCACCGCACCAGCGGTGTTTGGCGGCCAGGTGCTGCGCTGGTCGGTGGACTGGCTGCCTGCACTGGGCTTGAGCTTGGGCTTTCGCCTGGACGGGTTGGCGTGGGGGTTCGCGCTGCTGATCTGTGGCATTGGCGCACTGGTGGTGCTGTATGCGGCGTACTACCTGAGTAGCGACGATCCACCGGCACGCTTTTTCATGTATTTGCTGTTGTTCATGGGCGCGATGCTTGGCGTGGTGCTGGCCGATAACCTGATATTGCTGGTGGTGTTCTGGGAGCTGACGAGTCTGGCGAGTTTTCTGCTCATCGGCTTTTGGCACGGGGATGCCCAAAAAGGTCAAGAGGCCCGCCAAGGCGCGCGCATGGCGCTCACCGTCACGGGCGCGGGCGGCTTGTGCCTGCTTGCTGGTGTACTCTTGATCGGGCATATCGTGGGTGGATTCTCGCTGGACAAAGTGCTGGCCTCGGGCCACATGATCCGCGCGCACCCGTTGTACCTGCCCGCGCTGGTGCTGGTGCTTCTGGGCTGCTTTACCAAGAGCGCACAGTTTCCTTTTCATTTCTGGCTGCCGCATGCCATGGCTGCGCCCACGCCGGTGTCGGCGTATCTGCATTCGGCCACCATGGTGAAGGCCGGCGTGTTCTTGCTGGCGCGTCTATACCCCGCTCTCGGTTCCAGCGAGGCCTGGTTCTGGATCGTGTCGCTCACGGGGTTGATCACGCTGGTGCTGGGTGCGTATATCGCTATCTTCAAGCACGACCTCAAAGGGCTGCTGGCATACTCAACCATCAGCCACCTGGGGCTGATCACATTGCTGTTCGGGCTGGACGAGCCGCTGGCCGTGGTGGCCGGCGTGTTTCATATCCTCAATCACGCGACGTTCAAGGCGTCGCTGTTCATGGCTGCAGGCATCATCGACCATGAAACCGGCACGCGCGACATGCGCCAGCTCAACGGGTTGATGAAGACCATGCCCATCACCGGCGTTCTGGCGATCGTGGCGAGTCTATCCATGGCGGGTGTGCCGCTGTTCAACGGCTTCTTGAGCAAGGAGATGTTCTTTGCCGAGGCGGCTGCAAAAGAGAGCCACCGCATCATGGAGTGGCTGCTGCCGTTGGGTGCCACGCTGGCCGGTGCGTTATCCATGGCGTATAGCCTGCGCTTCATTCACGACGTGTTTTTCAACGGTGAGTCCGTGGGCCTAAGCAAAACGCCACATGAGCCGCCGCGCTTCATGCGCGTGCCGGTCGAGCTCTTGGTGCTCATGTGCCTGGCTGTCGGGTTGTTGCCTAACCTCACCATTGCGCCTGTGCTGGCGCTGGCAGCGCAAGCGGCGCTGCATGGCGCACCGGGCGCTGAGCTGCCGGCCTACAAGCTGGCCATCTGGCACGGCTTCAACCTGCCGCTGCTGATGAGCGCCGTTGCATTGACTGGCGGGCTGGCCCTGTACTTCTGGCTGCAGCGGCGCATCAACCTGCACACACTCGATGGAGTGCCCGTGCAGCCCAGGCGTAGTGGACGGGATTGGTTCGTGTGGAAAGTGGACTTGACACTGGCCATCGCGCGCCGAGTCACGGCGCGGCTCGAAACCGGATCACTACAGCGCTATCTGTTTTTGTTGATACTTGTGGCTGTAATGGCTGTGTTATATTTAATAGCGACCAGCAAAGGCATTATACTAGGCACTGTAATATCGCCTTCTGTCAATCCTGCCTTTGTCTTGCTGTGGGCTGTAGGCATGCTGGCGACATTTGCCGTGGTGCGCTGGCACCGCAGCCGGCTGGTTGCGTTGCTGCTGCTGGGCTGCGTGGGTTTGCTGGTGAGTTTGCTGTTTGTCGTGCTGTCGGCGCCCGATCTGGCGCTCACGCAACTGCTGGTGGAGGTGGCCAGCATTATCTTGATGATGTTGGCGCTGAATTGGTTGCCTAAAGAAAGCCCGGCTGACGAAGATCGCAGCGCGGCATGGCCCCGCGCGGCGTTGGCGTTGCTTGCGGGCGCAGGTGTTGCGGCATTGACTTATGCCGTGCTGTCGCATGACGTTGCATCCATCTCGCCTTACTTTCTGCAAACCACAGTGAGCGAGGGTGGCGGCACCAACGCGGTGAATGTCATCATCGTGGACTATCGCGGCTTCGACACATTGGCCGAAATCACCGTGCTCGGCATCGCAGCGGTGCTGGTATACGCGCTGCTCGCGGGCTTGGAACTGCCCAATGGCCGTAGCGATGCTGCTGTTAGGGAAGAGCAAACGCACCCCATGATGCTGGCTCTGGTTGCACGGCTGTTGCTGCCCTTGGCGGCGCTAGTCTGTGTTTATTTGTTCTTGCGTGGACACAACCAGCCGGGGGGTGGCTTCATCGCCGGGCTGGTGCTGGCCATAGCGCTCGTCCTGCAGTTTGTAGCCAATGGGCAGCAATGGGTTGAGTCGCGCATGGCCACCGACTTTCGCGCCTGGGTCGCCTGGGGTTTACTTATCGCCGGGCTTGCGGGCGTGGGCTCCTGGTTCTTTGCTGCACCGTTTCTCACCAGCACTTACGACTACGTTCTGCTGCCCGGCGCCATGGGGGCATGGCTTGGCAGTATTCCGCTGGCCAGCGCATCGGTGTTTGACTTGGGGGTGTTTCTCACCGTGGTCGGGGCTACCATGGTGATGTTATTGGCCATAGGCCGACTGGGCCAATCGGGCGGTACGGCTCAGGCGAGTGATGCCTCTGCGCGGGAGCCGCAGACATGATGCATCTGCTGATCGCGCTCGCAGTCGGCATGCTCACCGCGAGCGGTGTGTACCTCCTGCTCAAGGCGCGCACCTTCGACGTAGTGCTCGGTCTCACACTGCTGTCGTATGCCGTCAATATTTTTATCTTCGTCATGGGCCGCGTGCGCATAGGCATGGCGCCCATCATCGAAAGCGGCCGCGCGCCCACGCTTGCGCATTACGCTGACCCGCTGCCGCAGGCACTGGTACTCACGGCCATTGTCATCAGCTTTGCCATGACGGCGGTGCTGCTGGTCATTGCGCTACGTGCGCGAATGCTCTCGGGCAGCGACCATGTGGACGGGGATGAGCCGCGATGACGTTGATGAGCAGCGAGCACCTGATCGTCGCACCCATCGTGCTTCCGCTGCTCGCTGGGGCGTTGTTGCTGCTGGTCGAGCGCAGCGCTGTGACAGCGGCGCGCCGGCGCATGGCGGCAGGGCTTTCCGTGCTGTCCATGCTCGCCATGCTCGCAGCAGCCGTTGCGCTGCTGGTGCGCGCCGATGGCGGCGCGGTTGAGGCCTATCTACTGGGCAACTGGCGCGCACCGTTTGGCATCGCGCTGGCGCACGACCGATTGTGCGCATTGATGCTGGTACTCAGCGCCATGCTGGGTCTGGTGGCATCGCTGTACGCCACAGGCGGAGATGACGCACGCGGCGTGCACTTTCATGCACTGCTGCAGTTTCAATTGATGGGCGTCAACGGGGCATTCCTCACGGCTGACCTATTCAACCTGTTTGTATTTTTCGAGGTGCTGTTGATCGCGTCATACGGCCTGCTGCTGCATGGTGCGGGTGCAGCGCGAGTGAAAGCCGCGGTGCACTACGTGGTATTTAACCTGGCGGGCAGTGTACTGTTCTTGTTTGCAGTGGCCACGCTCTATGGTGTGACGGGCACACTCAACATTGCTGACCTGGCGCAGAAAGTGCCACAACTCCAGGGCGGCGCGCGCACTCTGGCCGCGATTGCGGGTACGCTGCTGCTGGTGGTGTTTGCCATCAAGGCCGCGCTTGCACCCTTGTATCTGTGGCTGCCCTCCAGCTACGCAGCCGCCACTGCTCCCGTGGCGGCATTCTTCGCCATCATGACCAAGGTGGGCGTGTACTCGATTGCCCGAGTGTTCATCACCGTATACAGCGCGGATTCTCAAGATGTGCTTTCCACCTGGCAAGCTGCTTTGCGGGTTGCCGCTGTCACGACTGTGTTGCTCGCGGCGTTAGGCGCGCTGGCCGCAGAGCGCTTGCGGCATTTGGTGGCCTATGTTGTGGTGGGATCAGCGGGTTTGCTGTTGATTGGGGTCAGCCTCGCGCAGCCTGCCGCGCTGGCGGCTGCCCTGTTCTACCTGCCGGCCACTACGGTTGCGGCGGCGCTGATGTTTTTACTGGTAGACCGTATTGCAGCAAATCGCGGGCCCGCTGGCGACCGTCTGCGCTCGGCAGTCGTGCCGGCGCCGGCAGGGCCTGAGCAACAGCGCGATCATGCAATGCTGAAGGTGATGTTTTTTGCCGGAGCCATTGCCTTGGTGGGTTTGCCACCGCTGGCGGGTTTCTTGGGCAAGGCCTTACTGCTGCAGGCGGCCTGGGCACACGGCCACGGCGCGCTGATTTGGGCGGCCGTTCTCAGCAGCAGCCTGTTGCTGATGATGGCCGCGGCGCGGGCCGGCAGCGTGCTGTTCTGGAAGCCGGGCCGCGCTGCCGCGAGTGGGCTGCACGCATCGCAAGTTCAGGAGGATCCCGCATGGGCCGCAATGCCGACACAACCAGCACATCGCGCTGCAATCTTTCTGATTGCGGCCCTCGTCGTTCTGTGCGCCGCCGCCGCTGGGCAGATTCACCGCTACGCTCAGGCGGCTGCCGCGCAGGTGTTTGATCGCGCCAGCTACACGCGCGCCGTACTCGGCAAGCAACCCGTTGCACCGGTGTGGGACGTGCGGCGCGAGATGCGCGAGCGCGCCAATCGTGGGGAGGGCAAATAATGTTGCGCAAGTGGCTGCCGTCGCCGCTATTGTCGTTAATGCTGTGGGCCGTATGGCTGGTGCTCAACAGCAGCGCGTCGCCCGGCCATGTGCTGCTGGGGGCGCTGCTAGCAGTGGTCGTGCCGTGGTTCACCGAGCCCCTGCGGCCCGAGCGCATCCAGCCGCATGCGCCCTGGGTGCTGCTGCGCCTGCTGTGCACGGTGCTGTGGGACGTGGTGGTGAGCAACATCGAGGTTGCGCGGCGCATTCTCGGGCCGCAATCCCGCATACGGCATTCCTACGTGTGGGTGCCGCTAGATGTGACGAGTCCACATGGCCGCATTGCACTGGCCATCGTCATCACCATGACACCGGGCACGCTGTCGGCACTGTTCAGCGACGACGGCAAGTACTTGCTGGTACACGCCTTCAACGTAGACGATGAGCAGGCACTCATTGCCAGCATCAAACAACGCTACGAGCGCCCTTTGATGGAGATACTGCAATGATCTTCGCTACTGTGCTGCCGTGGGCGATTGGCGCCCTGACGCTGGCCTTGCTGCTCAACGCCTGGCGTTTGTTGCGCGGGCCAGCCTTACCCGACCGCATCCTCGCGCTCGACACGCTGTATATCAATGCGCTGGCGCTGCTGGTGATGCTGGGCATGCAGTTGGGCACCAAACTGTACTTCGAGGCGGCGCTGCTGATCGCCATGCTCGGCTTCATTGGCACCGTGGTGCTGTCCAAGTTCTTGTTGCGTGGGGACGTTGTGGAATGAATGCAGTGCAAAGCCTTCCGTTGTGGCTGGACATCGCGCTCACGGTGCTGGCTGTCATGGGTGCTTCGTTTGCGCTCATTGGCTCTTGGGGCTTGGCCAAACTCAGCAGCTTTTTGCTGCGCCTGCATGGGCCCACCAAGTCCACCACGCTCGGCGTGGGTTGTGTGCTGATGGCATCGATGCTGTACTTCAGCTTCGGCGCGGGTGCCGTAAGCCTCAATGAACTGCTCATCACCGGATTTCTGTTTCTCACGGCGCCGGTTTCGGCGCACCTGCTGATCAAGGCGGCGATGCACCTGGACGTCGGCATCCGTCCGCCTCCGCCCGGGGAAAAAAACCATCCACCGACGTCATGACGCTTATAGTAAGGAAATTCTTATATACTCATACGACTATATAACTCCCACTGATTTATTCAGTGCCGGTGATGCAGTAGTACATATATGGGTATCAAGAGTAAACGATAAGATGAACTGCTGGTCTTCAATCGTGGTGTGATGCCTGGCGCTACAGCCCACCGCTCATGCGTGCGCGTCTTACCAGATGCTCTGGCAGCGACTGCTGCACGCGCAAGCGCCTGCGCCGTAGCATCCACATAGCGCCCGCAATCAGGCCAGGCGCGCACAGCGGTGTGCACAACGCCGCGCCCATCAGCGTAATGCCGTCCACCTCGCCCGAGCGCAGCCGCGTGATGCTCGCGATGGCTGCGAACGCCAGCAGCAAGCTCGCAAGCGACGCCGTCTGCCATTGGAGGCGGTAGCGCAGGGCAAGCCAGGCGCAGGCAGCGCCCAACGGCAAACCGATCAACCCATTACCCACCACGGCACCCGTAATCAAGATGAGAAGGCTCATGTCACGCTCCCTGGGTTTGGGTTTTACTCGTGCTCATGTTCGTGCCGCCTGCTGCATCCGTATCGTAGGGCTGCGCCTTGGAGCCGAGCGTTTTGCTGCCCTTTGCAAACAGTGCATACCAGTCGAGCTTGCGGGTCACGATCATCACCAGTGCGAGTGCCGCAAACAGTACCCCCGAGCCCACCACCAAAGCGGCCTCCTTCAGGTGCAGAAGCGCGAACAATGCGCCGTATAGCACAGCGATAGCCAAGCCAAACGGCACGCCGCGCCTAGCGCCTTGCAACACGAAGCTGGCATAAAACGTCAGCAGCAGCACGCACGCCGCAGCGGCAACCGCATACGCCTGAGTAAACGGAAGATGCTCGGACAAACTCAGCAGCAGCAGGAAGAAAATCGCCAGCGCACTGCCGGTCAGCAGGTATTGCATGGGGTGTACGCGCAGCGACTTGATGACCTCGAACAAACCAACCGCCACAAATGTGAGCGCAATAAACAGCAGCGCGTACTTGCTCGCACGGTCGGTGAGCGAGTACGGGTTTACGGGGTCGATGAAGCTCACCTGCAGCGTGTCACCCCATACGCCGCCCGCATGGGGTGTACCTTGCGTATCTTTGCTGCTGGCATCCGCGAAGTTGAATTGCCGTTGCGCGTCGCTTGCCAGCGATGACACGCGCCACTGTGCTTCAAATCCCTGCGCTTGCACGATCGGCCGCTCGCTCGGCAGGAAGCGCCCGCCAAACGATGGATGCGGCCAGTTGCTGCGCAACTGTACGCGGGTGTCGTCGCCAAGCGGCACCATGCCCAGCGACTCGATCCCCGCGAGATCCATCACTACGGTCGCACCAAAAGGCTTGGCCAGATCGGAAGCCAACTCCGGCAGTTTGATATGAAAGCCGCCGGGCACACGAGTATCGCCGCTGCCCGCCTCCACCATACGCGTAGTGCCTGAGGCCGTCACTTTGACCGAGCGCAGGCCGCGCGCATCTGCCACGGCCACCAGTAGCTGCGGCGCGTCACACTGCACTACGCCTTTGTCCTCGCGTGGCCGGGGCACCTGCAGCGCCTGCACGTCGGCCCAGCTCGCGTTGAGCGTGGTGCGCACGCCGTAAGTGTTGACGCGGTAGATGCTGCGTTCGCGCGGCTCGACTTGCACGTCCGCATCTATCGTGAGAATGCGTGGTGCACTGCGCTGCACAAACTCGCGCCGCTCCTTGAGCGTCTTTTGTGTCTTCCCTTCACCCGTAGTGACTGGCCACTCTTCGGTGCAACGCATCGCAAGCGCGGGCCCCAGCACCTGCTGCCGCCCCGCATGACTTTGTGCCACGCTTCGCACCGCCTCGGCGCCATAATGCTGCCGTTCAGACAGTACGCTGCGAATCTCGCCAATGCCCAGCATCAGCACCACCACCACGCCCAGCACCGCGGTAACTTTGCCCAGGCCGCCCAGACTTTTAGTTTTCATCTTTTCTCCACACAGGTTGATCTGAGTGGCAGTGTTCAGCCGGGGCGTGGGGTGACGATGAGCGCTGCGTGAAGTCGCTGTGAAGTTAATAATATGAATACACTAAGCAGTAAATAGCTTTATTTGCTTTATTTTAATAGATAAATAGCATAGAACTATTAATAGTATATAGATTTTGCTTGAGCCTCTGCTGGCTTAGACCGGAAACACCAGCTTCACCTGCAAGCCGGGCTCCAGGTTGTGGATGTGCAGGTTGCCCTTGTGCAGTTGCAACACCTGTTTGACGATGGCCAGTCCCAGGCCTGAGCCTTTGCTTGCGCCGTCGGGCCGCGCGGTGGAGAAGAAGCGCTCACCCAGACGCGGCATGGCGTAATCGGGGACGCCCGGCCCTTGATCGCGCACCACCAGTGCCACGCCGGCCGGGCGCGGCTCCACGCTCACCAGCACGGTGCTGCCAGGCGGCGAAAACTCGATCGCGTTGGACAGCACATTGCTTGCGGCCAACTCGATCAAGGCAGGCTCGCCTTGCACGGCATGTGTGTGCGCGACCTTCAATTCAATACGCACATCGCGCTGCTGTGCGCGGGGTTGCGCCGCCTCCACCACGCGCGTGGCGCACGCCGCCAGATCGATGGGTTGCAAATCGGCCAGGCCGGTGCGTTGTTCGAGCTTGCTCAACTCCAGCAGGTGATCGACGAGCTGCTGCATGCGCGCGGTTTGTGCGGTGATCTGCTCGCCGAAGTGCGCGCGGTCGGCAGCGGGCAAGTCGTCTTGCAGCAACTCGGCGCTGCCGCGGATGGCGGCAATCGGACTTTTCAGCTCATGCGTGAGCGCGCGCACGTAGGCCTCGACATATTCGCGGCCCTCCAGCCGGTCACGCATCGCACCCATCGCCTTGGCGAGCTCGCCCAACTCGCCCGACAGCTGCGGTACTGGCTGGCGCACTCCGGCTTCGGCCTGTTGCGCGTAAGCGCGCAAGCGGCGGATGTTCCAGACGATCCACGCGGTGACGAACAAACCGATCAGCGCGGACAGGCCCATCAGCCATGCGCCGGCGGTCATGATCTTGCGCTCGGCACGGGCGATGAAGGGCTCCAGCGAACTCACGGCCTTACCCACAGTCAGAGTCCCGATGATGCGGTTGTTGGCATCGACCACAGGTGCTGCGACATATAGCACCGTGCTGGCGTCGTTATCGGCGACGGCGCGTGTGGCGCGTGCGCCGTACTCGCCACGCAGCGTGCGCGCCACGTCGCGCCACTGCGAAAAATCATCGCCCTGCGCCACGTTGTAGCTGTCAAACAACACAATGCCTTTGGCGTCGGTGACGTACACGCGCAGGTCGAGCGAGGTTTTGTCCAGCCCCCAGATGCGGGCGCGCACCGGGCGCGCGGCATGGTTCATCACCCGCTCGGCAAAGCGGCCATTGCTCAGGGTGCCGGCCTCCAACTCGTCGCGCGCCAGCTCGGCCAGCACGTACGCGCTATCGACCATCAAGTCCTCGACCACCTGCCGCACGCTGGGCTTGACTTCGGCCACGAACACGCGCAGCACAAAGAATGCCGCCAATCCGTTGATCAGGAAGAACGCCAGCAGCAAGCGGATGCCGAGTTTCACGGCTTAGGATCTCCACGCACGTCGATGGCGTAGCCCATGCCACGGTGCGTTTGTATCGGATCGAGGTCGGGTCGTACTTCGCGCATCTTGGCGCGCAGCGTTTTGATGTGCGTGTCGACGGTACGGTCGAAGCTGTCGCTGTCGCTGCCCCACACCGCGTCGAGCAGCACCTCGCGCGCATAAATGCGGCCAGGGTTCGACAGCAGTAAGTGCAGCAGGCCGTACTCACGCCGCGTGAGCGGCAGCAACTCGCCCGCAAAGCGGATGCGTGCACCGCCTGAGTCCACCTCAAACACGCCCACCTGCTTTGTTTTAGGCGCCGCGTTCGTAGCTGGCGATGCGGCTGCAGCGCTTGCGCGGCGCAGGTGCGCGCGCACGCGAGCCACCAGCTCGCGCGGACTGAAGGGTTTGGTGATGTAGTCGTCCGCGCCCAGCTCCAGGCCGATCACGCGGTCGGCCTCCTCGCTGCGCGCCGACAGCATCAGCACCGGCCACGCCGGGTTGTGCGCACGCGCGGCGCGGCACACGTCCAGCCCGTTGCCGTCGGGCAGGCCGATGTCGAGGATCAACAGGTCGTGCGCTTGGGCCAGCTCGCGCTCGGCCTCACGCACCAGTGTGACGTGCGTGACGCTGAACGACTCTCGCTCGAGCGCGTAGCGCACAGTCGCGGCAATCGCCGGGTCGTCTTCGAGCAGCAGGATTCGCGGGCTCATTTCCCCAGGCCCGGAAACAGCGCCACCAAACCGTCGGCCATGATCTCCACCGCCATGGCGGCGAGGATCAGCCCCATCAGTCGCGTCATCACGTTGATGCCAGTGCGGCCCATGAGCTTGGCAATCGGCCGTGCGGCAAGAAATGCCGCGATGACGGCAACGGCAATCACTGCGCCATAGCCCACCAGCGTGGCAAGCTGCCACCAGTGCTTGGCCTTTTCGGCATAGATCACCACAGTGGACATCGTGGCCGGTCCGGTGAGCAGCGGAATGGCCAGCGGCACCACGGCCACCCCGGCACGCACGGCCATGGCGCTGTCTTCGTCATTCGGTTCTTGAGGCCGCAGCACCGAATCGCTCACATCCTCTTGTGCGCTTTTGCTCTCGGCGGGCTGAGCGTTGAGCATGGTGAGCGCGCCCGTCATCAACAGCAGGCCCCCGCCCACCTGAAACGACGCCAGCGAAATGCCAAAGAACGCGAGGATCTGCAGGCCTGCCAGCGCGCTCAAGGTGATGACGGCAAATGCCGTGAACGCCGCCAGCCAGATGGTGCGCATGCGCTGCTCGCGCGTAAAGCCGCTGGTGTAGTGAATGAAAAACGGAATCACCCCCAGCGGATTGACGATGGCGAGAAGCGCGATCAGCGGTTTGAAGTCCATGGCGTGGCGACCAACAGGATGTGCAGGCTATGGGCTAGCAGCATAGCGCAGTGGCGGCAGTGGCCAGTTTTTGTGCATCCAAACTGCAAAGATCTACGTATTACAAGAGCTACTCGCAGGCATCAGCGCATCATGTCAAACGTTTGCGTGCGTGCTGCGACTAATGCACCAGAGGGGCATGAAACCAGCCGCACGGCCAAGTCGGGTGCGGTGTGCCGCTCCACTGATAGACGTTTTTTTTGCAACAAACTGAGGGATTCAAGGAAGGAACTATCATGATCAAAACCATCGTTACCCGCGGCCTGCTCGTCTCTGGCCTGGTGCTGGCTGCTGCTGCAAGCGCTCCCGCGCAGGCACAGACGCTGCCTAATGACACGCTCGACCTGTTCACGCAACTGTGCGACACGAATAAGGACGGCACGATCTCCAAAGAAGAGATCATGAAGCGCATGGAAAAAGCCATGAAAAAGGCCGACCCCAAAGGCACCGGCAAGCTCACCAAAGAGCAAGCGCGCGAGTTTCTGGAAGTGTTTACCCGCGGCTAAGCGGCGAGCCGTGCTTATACAGCATAGTGTATAAGTCAATTACTGCCCTATGATAGGGCAGTAATGCACGTATACATTAATAAGTATACGTTATCTAAGCGTTGCTTACCGCAATGCTATTGCGGCCGCCAGCGCGACAGCAACAGCGCATTACTCATCACGCTGACACTGCTCATCGCCATCGCAGCACCTGCCACCACAGGGTTGAGCAGGCCAGCGGCGGCCACGCCTATCCCCACCACGTTATAGATGAATGCCCAGAACAGGTTTTGATCAATCTTGCGTGCCGTGCGCTCGGCAATCTCCAGCGCGGCAGGAACGAGGCGCGGGTCGCCACGCATCAGTGTGATGCCGGCGGTATGCATCGCCACATCTGTACCGCCGCCGTCTGCAGCCATGGCCATGCTCACGTCGGCGGCGGCAAGCGCGGGCGCGTCGTTGATGCCGTCGCCCACCATTGCTACGTGCAGGCCTTGCTGGCGCAAGGTGGCAATGTGTGCGGCCTTGTCTGCGGGTAGCACCTGTGCGTGAACTTCGTCTATGCCCAGTTGCGCGGCTGCTGCGCGTGCCGCGGCCGGGTTGTCGCCGCTGATCAATAGCGTGCGCACGCCGCGTTGCTTGAGCTCGGCCACCGCTGCTGCGGCGTGGGCCTTGAGCGCATCGCCAAAAGCCATCAGGGCCAGGGGCTGCACGGCGGTTGCATCCTGACGCGCCAGCCAAGACACGGAGCTCCCCCGCGCAAACCATGCCGCGGCCTGCGCCTGCAGTGCTGCCTCGTGGTCGATCGAAAGCGCGAGCATGTCGCGATGGCTGATGATGCACAGCGCCTGGCCGTCCACTGCGCCCCCCACCACACCACTCACTCCCTTACCGGGCTGCGCTTGCACATCGCGGGCTGCGAGCAGTGTAATGCCACGTGCTGAAGCGGCCTGTACCACCGCGCGTGCCAGCGGATGCTCGCTTGCAGCTTGCAGTGATGCGGCCTGCTGCAACAGTGCATCGGTTACGTGCGCCGCATCAGTTGACGTATCACTTGACGCATCGCTTGACGCATCAAAGGGCTCGAGGCTCAGCAACTGCGGCTTGCCCTCGGTGAGCGTGCCGGTTTTATCGAAGGCGACCGCGTCTACGCGCTTGGCCGCCTCCAGCACTTGCGCGTCCTTCACCAGAATGCCATGGCGTGCCGCCGCGCCCGTGCCCGCCATGATGGCCGCCGGCGTGGCCAGGCCCAGCGCGCAGGGGCAGGCGATCACGAGTACCGACACCGCATGAATGATCGCCGCTTGCGCGTCGCCACCCAGCCACCCCCACAGGGTGAACGTGAGTAACGCGATCGCCATTACCACCGGCACGAATACCGCAGACACGCGATCGACGAGCCGCTGAATCGGGGGCTTGGCGGCTTGCGCGTCTTCTACCATCGCAATGATTCGCGCCAGCATAGTTTGCGCGCCGGTGGCCGTGATGCGCACCACCAGATGGCCCGCACCATTGATGCTGCCACCGCTCACCTTACTGCCGGCCAGCTTGGCCACGGGCAGCGGCTCGCCGGTGAGCAGCGCCTCGTCCACGCCGCTCGTGCCACTTTCCACCGTGCCATCGGCGGCAATACGCTCGCCGGGGCGTACTGCAATGCGCTGGCCCGCGCTTAGCTGTGCGATTGGCACGCGCTGCTCGGTGCCGTCGTCGCCAAGCAGCGTGGCCTCATCGGGCCGCAGGGCTTCGAGTGCGCGGATCGCTGCCGTGGTGCGCCGCTTGGCACGCGCCTCCAGCCATTTGCCCAGCAGCACCAGCGTGATGACCACTGCCGAGCCTTCGTAATACAAATGCGGCGTGCGGCCTGGCGCTGCGGTGATCCACAGCCAGGTGGACAGTGTCCAGCCTGCCGTGGTGCCGAGCGCAACCAGCAAATCCATATTGCCCGTGCCCGCCTTCAGGGCATGCCAAGCCGCGCGGTAAAACCTCGCGCCAAGCACAAACTGCACCGGCGTGGCGAGCGCGAATTGCAGCCACGCCGGCGGCATCCAGTGCACACCCCACAGCAGGCCGAGCATGGGCAACACCAAAGGCAGCGACAACACTGCGCCCGCAATTACGGGCCATGCGGAGTGTTGTGCGTCCAGCCGCTCCCAGTCGGTGAGCGCGCCTTCGGGCTTGAGCCGTGCGGTGTACCCGGCCTGCGCCACTGCACGTTCAAGCGCTGACATATCGGTGCCGTCATAGGCCACTCTGGCCGTTTCGCTGGCCAGGTTCACGCTTGCGCTCTGCACGCCCGGCACGCGGGCGAGCGAGCGCTCCACCCGTGCCACGCAGGCGGCGCAGGTCATGCCCTCAACGGACAAGGTGATGGTGTTGGCGCTCATAATCAGTGTTGAGAGGCGGGGATATGAACCATCATAGTAGTCGCCCGCCAGCCGGGCGATTTGTACAGGAGCAAGCAACAATGACGACGACTCAGCAATTCAAGGTGGCCGGCATGAGCTGTGGGCACTGTGTACGAGCCGTCACGCAGGCGGTACAGGCGGTGGATGCGCAGGCCACGGTGCGCGTGGATTTGCCCGAGGGCCGGGTCGAAGTGGTGAGCAACGCACCGTGCGAGCGCCTTGCCCAGGCGATAGCGGCCGAAGGCTATGCGGTAGAGTCAGTCAAGGCAGGTTGATTTTTTGCGAAAATACTAGATTTAGTATAACGCCTTTACTGGTTTACAGGTGTGCAGTAAGCCGTATATAGACCATGCAGTATTACATATCAAGCTTGTATGGCCTTGTCGATATCCACCTTCGTCATGTCGGCGCCGAACAGATTGGCGCCAGTGAAGTTGGCGCCGCGCAGATTGGCCTGGCTGAGCACGGCCTGCATCAGGTTGCATGACACCAGCCAAGCGCTTTGCAGGTTGGTGCGCAACAGCTGCGTGCCCTTGAGGCTGGCG
>CAYSMM010000017.1:0-16478 GCA_964432095.1 uncultured Burkholderiaceae bacterium
TCACACTCACCGAGTTCTTGACACTCATCGACAAACCCACCACGGCGGGTGCTGAGATCAATAACGTCCATGCCCATTGCCCAAACAGCGTGGTGCTCACGCCCAGGATGCCGCATGCTCCCAACCGCGTGAGGCAGTGGCAAGGCAATGGCATGCAGGGGATATCGGAAGAGTTGGTGCAGTGGTTGAAGCAGCTGAAAATGGATAGAACTTATCGGTTTGATCTGCTCGCCACACCAATCAAGATTGAGATACCTTGCGCAAAAATCAAAATTGACTGAAGAGGAAAGTTATGACCATCAAACTCGGTATTAACGGCTTCGGCCGCATTGGGCGCATGGTGTTTCGTGCAGCTATTCAACATTTCCCCGACATCGAGGTCGTGGCTATCAACGACTTGCTGGAACCGGACTATCTGGCCTACATGCTCAAGTACGACAGTGTGCATGGCCGCTTCAACGGCGACGTGGCGGTGGAGGGTAGCACACTCGTGGTCAACGGCAAGAAGATCCGCCTGACGGCGGAGAAAGATCCTGCCGCGCTGAAGTGGGGCGAGGTCAAGGCCGACGTGGTGCTGGAGTCCACCGGCTTGTTCCTGACCCAGGACACGGCGCAAAAGCACATCGACGCGGGTGCGCGCAAGGTCATCATGTCTGCGCCGTCCAAAGACGACACACCGATGTTCGTGTTCGGTGTCAATCACGCCAGTTACGCCGGCCAGGCCATCATCAGCAATGCCTCTTGCACCACCAACTGCCTGGCGCCCGTGGCCAAGGTGCTGCACGACAAATGGGGCATCAAGCGCGGGCTCATGACGACGGTACATGCCGCCACGGCCACGCAAAAAACCGTGGATGGGCCGAGCAATAAAGACTGGCGCGGCGGCCGCGGCATTCTGGAGAACATCATTCCCTCATCCACCGGCGCCGCCAAGGCGGTGGGCGTGGTGATCCCGGCTCTCAACAAAAAACTCACCGGCATGAGTTTTCGCGTGCCCACTAGCGATGTGTCGGTGGTCGATCTGACTTGCGAGCTGGAAAAACCCGCCAGCTACGCTGAGATTTGCGCCGAGATGAAGGCGCAAAGCCAGGGTGCGCTAAAGGGCGTGCTGGCTTACACCGAGGACAAAGTAGTGGCTACCGATTTTCGCGGCGAGCCGTGCACCAGCGTGTTTGATGCCGAGGCCGGCATCATGCTGGACAACACCTTTGTGAAAGTCATTGCCTGGTACGACAACGAATGGGGCTACTCCAACAAATGCCTGGAAATGGCCAGAGTTGTTGCCAAGGCATAATTGCATTATACTCGACAGACTATGCAGCTGTTACTGGAATTCATACGTCCAGAAAGCTATGCATAGTCAATTGAGTATCAAGAAATCACTCCTTTCATGAAAGCCTTCATCCTCGCTGCGGGCCGCGGCGAGCGCATGCGGCCGCTGACCGACACCACGCCTAAACCGCTGCTCAAGGTGCAAGGCAAGCCGCTCATTGAGTGGCATGTACAAAGCCTGGTGGCGCAAGGTCTGCGTGACATCATCATCAACACTGCGTGGCTGGGTTGGCACATCGAGGCTGCGCTGGGCAACGGTGAGCGCTTCGGTGCGCAGATTACGTACTCGCACGAGGGCGAGGCACTGGAAACCGCCGGCGCCATTGCATTTGCGCGCCACCTGCTGCCCGCTGGCGACGAGCCGTTTGCGCTGCTGAGTGCCGACATCTTCGCGCCCAGCTTTCGTTTTGCGCAGCAAGACATCGACGCCTTCACGCGCAACCCGCAGCGGCTGGCGCATCTGTACCTGGTGCCCAATCCGCCGTTTCACCCAGCGGGAGATTTCGGTTTGAGTAGCGATGGCTATGCCACTCATGCTACGCATGCCACCCATGACGGTGAACAGCGCTACACCTTCAGTAACTTCAGCTTGCATCGCGCGGCGCTGGTGCAGGGCGTGAAGGCGGGCGAGAAGGCCAAGCTCGCGCCGCTGTGGCACGCAGCCATTGCGCAGCGGCAAATCACCGCGTCGCTGTACCACGGCCCGTGGGAGAACGTCGGCACGCCGGAGCAACTGGCGCAGCTCAACACAGTGGATCACCCCGTGGCTTGACGGGGGGCTTTGCGCGACAATTACGTGCATGAGTAACCTGACCCCACCCACCACGCTGTATGCCAAACGCCGCGCTGCGCTGGCCGCCAAAATGAATGCGGCTGGCGGCGGCATCGCGATCGTGCCCACCGCGCCGGAGCAGCAGCGTAACCGCGACAGCGACTTCCCCTATCGGCCCGACAGCTATCACTATTACTTATCGGGTTTCACCGAGCCTGAGGCCTATGTCGTCGTCATCGCTTCCGGCGGCGCGCACAAAAGTCTGCTGCTGTGTCGCCCCAAGAATCAGGAGCGCGAGATTTGGGACGGCTATCGCTATGGCCCCGAGGGCGCGAAAGAGGCGTTTGGCTTTGACGAGGCGTACTCAGTAGAACATCTCGACGAGAAAATGATCGAGCTGCTGGGTAATCAGCCTGCGGTGTGGTGGCCGTTTGCTACGCACAAAGGTTTTGAAAGCCGCATGGAAGGCTGGATGAATGCGGTGCGCGGCAAAGTGCGGCAGTTCATTTTTGCGCCGCGAGCCCAAAATGATTTGTGCGTGCTGGTCGACGAGCAGCGCCTGATCAAAGACGCGCACGAGGTGAACGTGATGCGTGCGGCCGCCGAGATCTCGGCGGCTGCGCACAAGCGCGCCATGATTGCCAGTGCGCAGGGTCTGCGTGCCGGCAAGGTGATGCGCGAGTATCACCTCGAGGCAGAGCTGCTACATGAGTTCCGCATGCATGGCTCGCAATTCCCGGCCTATGGCTCCATCGTCGCCGCCGGCGCCAACGCCTGCGTGCTGCACTACCGCGCCGACCGTGCCGAGCTGAAGGACGGCGAGTTGTGCCTCATCGACGCAGGCTGCGAGCTCGACGGCTATGCCAGCGACATCACCCGCACCTTTCCCGTCAACGGAAAATTCACCGGGCCGCAGAAAGAGATTTACGAGATCGTGCTGGATTCACAGTTGAAAGCGATCGACGCTACGCGTGTGGGCAATCGCTTCACCGACCCGCACCACGTGGCCACGCGCGTGCTCGTGCAAGGCATGCTCGATACCGGCCTGCTCGACAAAACTAAAGTGGGCAGCGATATCGAAGACATCATCGCCAATGGGGCGCACACGCAGTTCTACATGCACCGTACCGGCCACTGGTTGGGCATGGATGTGCATGACTGCGGCGAATATGTCGAGCCCGGCGAGCCGCCCGGGGCCGATGGCAAGCCGCAATCACGCATCCTGCGCGCGGGCATGGTCACCACCGTGGAGCCAGGCTTGTACGTGCGGCCCGCCGAGGGCGTGCCGGAGAAGTACTGGCACATCGGCATTCGCATCGAGGACGATGTGGTGGTGACAGCGGGTGGCAACGACGTGCTCACGCGCAACGTACCCAAGACGGTGAGCGATATCGAGGCACTCATGCGTGGCTGACTAACGTCAAAGGCAAGCGCGCAGACACTCCAAGGCAACCACAGAGACACTGAGGCACAGCGGCAAGATGAGATACAAGAGAGTTGAGGGGGCACAAAGCGGCATGCTTCGCGGCATCATGCGCTGTTCCTCTTGTTGTCTCTTCCGTACTCTGCGCCTCGGTGTCTCTGTGGTTGCTTTTAATGCTTGACTAGCTCGTGAGTCATATGAGCACCGCCATCATCGGCGCAGGCCCGGTAGGGCTGACGCTGGCGCTGCTGCTAGCCAAGCGGGGCCACCGCATCACGGTATTCGATGCGAAGACGCCCGAGCACGCTACGCAGGACCCGCGCACGCTGGCGCTGTCGCACGGCAGCCGCGAGCTGTTGCAGCAACTCGATGCATGGCCGGCGGCAAGTGCTACGCCAATCTCAGACATCCACATCTCGCAGCATGCGCAAGGGTTGGCCGCGCTCGCCAGTGTGCACCTCACGGCCGCAGAGTTCCGCGTGCCGGCTCTGGGGTATTGCCTCTCATATGGGGCACTGGTGTCTGCATTACATGCCCGTGCGCAGCACGAGGCCGCTATCACCTGGCAATACGGCGTGAAAGTGGCCGAGGTTCGCGAGCGCGCCGAAGGTCACGCGGTACAGATCTGGCAGCAAAGTGATGATGCAGATGCGCAATCGCTGTGTGGCGAGTGTGATCTTGCGGTGCTGTGCGAAGGTGGCTTGTACGCCAGCCAGCACAAAAAATCCGTTCATCGCGATTACGCGCAAAATGCCTACATTGCCAAGCTTACTGCGACTGGCTTCAAGCCCGGCCAGGCGTTTGAACGTTTCACGCCGCAAGGGCCGCTGGCGCTGCTGCCGCTGTCTGACGGCTACAGCATGGTGTGCTGTGCATCGAGTGCCACAGCGCAGCCGGGCGAGGATGATGTCAATGCATGGTTTGGCCCCTCGCTGGGCCGCCTGAGTTTTGCGTCACCATTGGTGGCCGTGCCGCTCGGCCTGAATGCCGAGCACACCACGGTGAGCGGGCGCACTGTGAAGATCGGCAACGCCGCGCAGACGCTGCACCCCGTGGCGGGGCAGGGCTTCAACCTCGGGCTGCGTGATGCCTGGGTGCTGGCACGTGAGTTACGCGAGATGAAATCGAGCGACGCAAATGCTCTGGCGGCCACGCTGCAGCGCTTTGCTGCAGAACGCAGCGCAGACCGTAACGCAATGATTCGCGGCACCGACTTGCTTGCACGGGCATTCACTTGGGACGTGCCGGGAGCCACCGGCTTGCGTGCTGCAGGCCTGGCCGCATTCACCCTGGTGCCGCCGTTGAAGGCCGCACTGGCCCACTGGATGATGCGCGGGCTGCGCTCCTAGAGCGTGGCATGGCATCAGTCAGCCTCAATAATGCAATTACAAATTACTGCCTACAGTAAATAGCCGTTACTGGTAATGATATATCCAGTAAAGTGCATATACAACAGTAAGTATAAAGGTTAACAACGAGTACGCGTTGGCTGCTGCGTGCAGCAAATCTGCGTGTCAGCGAGCAGCGAACGGCGGCAACACGCGATGCGTCAGTGCAGGCAACTGCTCGCGCACCTGCGCAATACGCGCGCGCGACAGTGTCGCCATTACCACGCCTTCGCCTACGGCATGCGAAGCCAGCACCTCGCCCCAGGGGTCGATCATCATGCTGTGGCCAAAGGTGCGGCGGCCGTTCTCATGCGGCTCGCTCGCGCCGCTGCCTTGCGCGGCAGCGATGACGTAGCACTGGTTCTCGATAGCACGCGCCTGCAACAGGGTTTGCCAGTGCGCCTGGCCGGTGGTGAAGGTAAAGGCGCTGGGCACCACCACCGCATCGCACACGCCCAACGCGCGATACAGTTCCGGGAAGCGCAGGTCGTAGCACACCGTCAGCCCGATTCGCCAAACCCCGCCGTGTGACGATAGATCGAATGCCGTGGGCTGCATGCCCGGCACAATCGTACGCGCTTCGTCGTAGCTTTCGCTTGCACGCTCAAAGCGGAACAGGTGAATCTTGTCGTAGCGTGCCAGGCGCCTGCCATCAGGGCCATACACCAGCGTGCTGTTGAACACCCTGTGCGCTTCGGGCGACGCCAGCGGCACAGTGCCGCCGACCAGGGTGAGTCGGTGCGCCTTTGCAGCATCGCTCAAGAACTGTTGAATCGGGCCGGCCTTGCCTGCTTCGGCGAGTGCGGCATCGGTTTCACGAATCGCCACCTTGTCGCGCTCGCTCATGCCCATGAAGCAAAAGTATTCCGGCAGCACTGCCAGAGCCGCACCCTGGCTTGCAGCCTGCGCCAGCAGGCGGTCGGCGGTACGCAGGTTCGCGTCCACTCGCGCGGCACTGCGCATTTGTAGCGCCGCTACCGTCAGGGTTTGATCCGTGTTGCGGATGCTCATGGGTTACGGCTCTGGGCTGCACCAACCGCGGTTTCAGAGGCGCCCTCAGGCGGCCGGTCTTGCGGGTCAACCTTGGTGATGGTGGGCGCCGACCAAGAGCCCGTGACGCGATACTGAAATGCCAGCGCTTTACGCAAGGGGTTACGCGCAAACCACTGCAAGATGAATGTCGTCAATCCGACGGCAGGGTTGATGAGTGCATAGCCCAGCGACGCTGCGCCAAGATTGACGTCGGGTTCGATCACCACAAACAGGTTTTGAGTTTCGCGGGCAATGTTGGCCTCGCCTTCGATCAGCACCACTGCCTGCGGACCCTTCATGCGGAAGTTGTTAGTCTTCACTACGCCACGCTCGATGCGCGCGTAGGCGTTGACCTCGTCAAACGAGAAGCCCTCAGAAAACACATCACGAAAATCCAGCGTAATGCGGCGCGGCAGCGTTTGCAGACTCAGCACCGATAGCAAGCGCGCAATGCCGGGGTCCTGCTTCAAAAATTGTCCGTCGCTGATCTTCATGTCGAGCTCGCCACCCAGAGTGGGCAAGTCCCAACCGAGCGGAGAGCCAATCCAGTTGATATTGCCTTCGATGCGCCCTTTGCCCCCGCGAATTGCATCAGGGATGCCCATGCGCGTCAGCAAGCCGCCGGCGTTGGCCACGTCCAGCACGATTTGCATGTTCACGCGCTTGTTGCCGCCAGTGCGTGCCCCGGCAGGCGTGGCGACTGCCACCGGAACCCAGTTGCCCGTGGCGTTGAAGGTGGACTCGGGGTTGATGATCGCAAGGCGATTGAGCCGCCATTCGCGGCCGCCGGGTGCGGTGGCGGACCGATTCACAGCGTCCATCTCCAGGCGACCCAGCTTCTTGCCCCGCAAGTCGAGATCCTCAATCACCACATCAAGCGCCGGCAATTGGTCGGGCGGCTCATCGAGCAGTGCCTCCACCTCGCGGGCATCTTGCGGAATCGACAACCGTGCCAGCCGTGCAATCAGCCGCTCGGGCGCACCGCTCTTGGCCATTCGCAGCGCGAAGTATCCCGACAACTCCTTGGCCTCGGCATTGGCCTGCCACTGCCCGTCCAGCAGGCTCGCGCCGACGACGACATTGCCAAAGGTCTTGTTACCCATCACCAGTTCGTCGGCCACGAACGCCAGCGTGGTGGGCGCGTACTCCGAATCGCTGACATCGCCTTGCTGACTGGGCAGGCCACGCAACACGGCAAGCCAGGCATCCATATCGATACGTGGCAGCTTCAGGTTGGCAAATACGCCCGAGTCTGGTAACGATGCAGGGTTATTCACACCGATTGCACCACGCGTCACCCGCACCGTCGTGCCTGTCGGCGTGTCCACGAAGCGCCGCTCGTAACGTGCTTCGACCGCCGGGCCGATAGCCACCGACAGCTCGTCACCTCGACCCCCGGGCGCAGCAGTGCTCACATACCGCACCGGCAGCGTTTGCTCGGCGGTCTTACCCAAAGGCGCGGGCAAATTGAGCGCCATGCCCTGCAGGCTGGTGGAGATGTTGAGATCGGCCCTGCCGCTGCGCACTGTCACGGTACCTTCAAACCGCGTGCTGCCATCGGCGCGCCCGGCCAGTGTGGAGAGAATCCCCAGCGAGGTTTCGCGGCGCAAAGCATCGGCAGTGGCGGTGCCGCGTGCGGACACCTGAATGGTGTCATCAGCCCGGCTGCCGCCCTCGAGCGCAACCTCGCCTCCAAGGAATTGCGCGCGCACCTGCCGTAGCGAAAAGCCCTTATCGTTGAACTGCACCGTGCCAATGGCAGCCGTAAACGCAGGTACGCTTGAGCTCAAGGTGAAATCGTTACCTGGTAAGGTGACCTGGCCATCGATCTCGCTGCGGCTGATGTCGGACAGCGGCAGCTTGAACTTCAAGTCCAGCCGTGCCTCGCCTTTACCGCGCGATTCCGCCAGCGCGCGCCCGGTGAGATTGTTCAGTGGGCTTTGCTGCACGTACTTCAGCAAATCGTCCAGCGGTCCCTTGGCCGTGCCTTCAAGCGCCAGCACTGCCGGCTTGCTGAAATCGGCAATCCCGCCATTGACCTTGCTCAGGCTCACACCCAACACACGTGCTTGCGCATCCTTGATTTGCATCGATGCCTTATCGAAGATCAACTGGCCCTTGACGGCGCTAAACGCCGGCCACACCGGCCGGCCATCCTCAGCGGGCACATAGCTGTAGTTCAGGTCGTCCACTTTGGTGGCGATGCGGAATTCACCCGGCGCGGTATTGAACGGAAAGTAAAACAGGTCGCCACGCACCACGAACTGCGTATCGGAGAGCCGGCCGGTACCCACGGCGCGCTGCACATAGTCTCGCGTAGGCTCCGGCACACCCAGCGGTAGATAGCGCGCCACGCTGCGCGGGTCGACGCGGCTGAAGCTGCCGGTGAGGTCGAGGTAGCCAGGATTGTCCCGCGCAGTATCAGCCGGTGGGGGCAGTTGCCGCCACTGCACCTTCGCTTGACCAGCCGCATTCGTGTTTGCAAATTCAGTAACGTCGGCATTGACCTGCAATAGCCCGGTCTTCTCGGCTTTGGCCCACGAAACTTTGGCTTGCAATTTGTCTAAATCGACCAGTTCATTGGCAAACACACCGGGCAACGACACGCTGCCTTTGGTGATGGATACATCCGCCGTACCGCGTAAGTGTGTTGCGCTCAGGTTGCCCGAAAGCCCCTTGAAACCGGGCGTGCCGATGTGCGGGCGCGCAGCGGAGACCGAACCATTCGCTTTGGTGTTGGCAGCCGAGGCTGGCGGTGCAACCGCAGCCACACTGTTGATGGCCAGGTCATTGAACGCGGTTTTGACCTGGTATGTGTTGGGCGCGTCGAGCGCGCCGCGCCAGGTCGCCTCGAAGTTGCTCAGCTTGCCCTTGGGCGCATGCCGTGCAAACGCATCGCGCACTGGCTGCGGCAGGTTCATATGGCTGGCCAGTTGCTGCAACTCATCCAGATCGAGGCGGCTGATTTTGAGGGCCCCTTCAGCCTTTTGCACGTCCTCGGGATGTACCAGTCTGATAGCCAAGTCCAAAGGTGGCGACTCGGGCTTGCCGTTGATCTGTATCACGAGCTGCTGACCCTCAACGTCCAGGCCCGGCTCAGATAACCGTGCGGTCACTCTGCCGCTCACTTTTTTCAGTGACAACGGCTCCGCTTTTTTTGCCAGCTGAACGGTGGCGTCGGTCAATGCCACATCGGTGGTGATTTGTTGCACTTGCAATTGGGACACCTGTGCCCAGGCGCGAAAGGAACCCGTACCTTGCTGGACCTGCACCGGCAGGTCGATGTACTTACGTAAAGAGCTGAGGTTGGCCTGGGTAACCGAGGCAAATACCTCGCCCTTCCATTGCGAAAAGTCGCCCTTGTCACGTACCAGCAAAGGGTGCTTGAAATCGCCGCGCGCTTCAATGGCGGAGGCAGTTTCATCGGCTGCGGCAAGCTGCCCCGTGATAGAAACGCGGTGTGCACGCCCGTCGTTTTGCATCGCAATCGTGGCGGCGGTCAACCGCGCAACCGGCGCCTGCCGCAACTCGTCGTGCCAATACACCTCACCGCCAGTAATGCGAATTTCGCTGTGCTCAACCAGCCACTCGTTCAGATTCGCGCTACCGCCCTGGGCCTTGGGGTCGATATCCAACCCGGCTATTTGCAGCCGCCCATCGGCCAGCCGCTTGATGACCAGGCGTGGTGCGCCTAGATCGAGCTCATGGAACACGGGTAGGCCGTGATACACGCTGCGCCACGACAATTCCGCCTTGATACGGTCGAAGGCAAGCGCAGTTTCGCCCTGTTTGTTTTGCAGAGTGATTCCGTCGGCTTCGATGACAGGGGATAACCCCGACCAGCTACCGCGCAGCGCGGTAATCGACACAGGGACGCCCAAACCCACCGATAGCTGCCGCTCGATTTGCGGCTTGTAGCCTGGCAACTGCGGTACGAGCCAGTATCGCAGGCCAGCTGCCAGGCCTACGGCCAGCAAGGTCAGGATCGCCCCGAGCAAGGCCAGCCAGCTCAGCCATTGTTTAATTCGTTGTTGCAATGCGTGTGTACTCCGGGCGGCTTTGCTGTGCGAAGCGGCAACTAAGTATTAAGTTCGATTCGGGACGGCCACGAAGTTGCCTGCACAGCGGTATTTTCTATGACAAACTCGGCTTTATCCTCACATCTGTTTGCAACTGTTTGCCACACACGGACTTTGCGCCGATTTCAAGCGGATGACGAGTCGCCCAAAAGGCCTATGACGGCGTAATACTCATGATTGAAGCGCATGCATTTTCGCGTTACTTCCGGCGCACCGCCCCGCGGCTAGCTGACTGGCAGGCGCCGGCCTTGACCGAGCTATCACCACAGGCTCTGAGGGCAGCAATCGATGTTACGGCGCAACACCATGCCCTGCCCGCGGCGCTGCGCATTTGCCGGCAGGCGCTGATGTGCCGCCTCATTCAGTTAGACGTGGGCGAGCAGGCGCCGGTTGACGAGATCACCTGCGCCATATCAAGTTTTGCCGAGGTGGCTTGCGAAGCCGCGGGTACTCATGCTCAAGCCGAGTTGAGCGAGGTGTTCGGCAGGCCGGCGCGGCCGCTGTTGGTCGCAGGAATGGGCAAGCTAGGCGCAGCAGAGCTCAATGTGTCATCCGACATCGATCTGGTGTATCTGTACGAGACCGACGGGGATGTGGGCTCGATCTCGCATCACGAGTGGTATTCCCGCGCTGCGCGCCGTACCAGCCAGATACTGGAAGCAGCCGACGAGTATGGGTTTGTGTTTCGTGTGGACACGCGCCTGCGGCCCAATGGCGACGAAGGCCCATCGGTGTGCAGCCTAGACATGCTGGAGCAATACCTTGCGGCGCAGGGTCGCCCGTGGGAGCGGTTTGCCTGGATGCGCGCAAGGCTGCTGGGCGATGTGCCGCCAGACGTATTGCGTGACTGGCAGGCGGTGGTTCAGCCTTTTGTGTACCGCAAGTACAGCGACTTTGGCATGCTCGAGTCCTTACGTGCATTGCATACGCAGATTCGTACGGATGCACGTGCGCGTGCGGCGCGCAACCCGGCGATGGGGCGTGACGTGAAGCGCTCGCGCGGCGGCATTCGTGAGCTGGAGTTTTTCGTGCAGCTGCTGCAACTGGTGCGTGGTGGCGTGGCACCGGAGTTGCGCGAGCGGCACACGCGGCGTGCCATTCACCTGCTGTGCCAGCACGGCCTGATCGAGGCGCCGCTGGCTGCGGGGCTGGATGCGGCCTACACCTTCTTGCGACGGCTCGAAAACCGTGTGCAGTACTTGGACGATGCACAAACGCATGTGCTGCCTGCCGACGACGCCGACCTTGAGCGCGTTGCGCAATCCATGGCGCTTCAGACTGGCTGTGAACTACTGTGCCAGTTCGACGAGCACCGCGAGATCGTAGCCAACGCATTCGATTCAGTGTTGACGACACTGGGCGCTGGCAAGCAGGCCAAAACGGGTTGCACGGCGTGTGGTACTGCCGGCGGAGCGAGTGCGCAGGGCGCCCCAGGCGAAGCGGATCTCGATCGTCGTTTGCGTGTAATGACGAGCGGCATGGAAGATTCTGACCGCCGCGAAAGTCTGTTGCGGCAACTCGCTGCGGTGACGCAAAGCCTGCAGGTGCGGCAGCTTGCGCCCGTGCACCGTAGCCGGCTCGACAGGGTGCTGCTTCACTCATTGGAGTTCGCGCTTGAGCGCGGCGCGTTGCGTGCGCTGGGTGAGTGGCTGGACTGGCTGATGGCTCACGCCGGCCGTACCAATTACCTGGCGTTTTTCGACGAGCATCCGCAAGCGGTGGAGCGCTTGTTGCGGCTGTTCGATGCCTGCAACTTTGCGGCGCGCTATGTGCGGCGATTCCCGGGCGTGGTCGATGAACTCGTCGCTCCCCAAGCGGCCGAGCGCTTCGATCCCCAAGCTTACCGTGATGCGCTCACCGCTCGCTTGCTGGCGGTGGAGCGTGCCTACCCGGGCGACGTGGAAGGTTTGCTCGATGCGGTACGCCGCGCGTATCAGCTGGAAGTGTTTCGCCTGGTGATGCGCGACATCGAGCAGCATCCGTCAGTCGAGGCTGTCAGCGACGACCTGAGCGCGCTGGCTGACACGACACTGGCTGTGGTACTGGACGCGTGCTGGCGCAACCAGCCGGCACGGCATCGCGGCTTGCCGCGCTTGGCGCTGATTGGCTATGGCAAGCTCGGCAGCAAAGAGCTGGGCTATGCGAGCGACCTGGACCTGGTGATGATTCACGATGACGACCACCCGGATGCGATCGCCATCTACACCGCATTTGTGCGCAAGCTCATCCATTGGCTCACGGTGCCCACGGGGGCCGGCAAGCTGTTTGAGATCGACACCCGCCTGAGGCCCAATGGCAATGCGGGCTTACTCGTCACGAGTTTTACCGCGTTTGAAGAGTATCAGCGCGGCCGTGGCGGTAACACGGCATGGACGTGGGAGCATCAGGCGTTGACCAAGGGCCGCTTCGTGGCCGGTGACATGGCCATCGGCACTGCGTTCGAGCGGGTGCGGCGTGAAGTGCTCGCCACGCCGCGTGACGTTCAGGCCTTGCGCGAGCAAGTGATTGCGATGCGCAAGCGCATTGCCGATGCGCACCCGCCCGAGTCGGGCCAGTTCGATTTGAAGCATGACCGCGGCGGCCTGGTCGATGCGGAATTCGCCGTGCAGTTCTGGGTGCTGGCTCATGGCAGGGCAAATACGGCATTACTGGCTAACACCGGCACCATTGCATTGATGGCGGCGGCGGCACACGCCGGGCTGGTGAGCCTGGATGAGGCACAGGCCGCACAGACCGCTTACCGTGAGCTCAGGGCCGAGCAGCACCGCCTCAAGCTGCAGGGGGCCGAGTTCGCTCGGGTCAATGCCGGGCAGTTTGAGCCACAGCGCGACGCGATCGTGCGGCTATGGCAAGCGGCGCTTGAGGCGGGTACGCCACATGCTGCGCCCTCAGCACAGACTCACGACCCCGTGATTGCCAATGCAGAGACTAAGTAGCACCAGTGCAGCGGCCAGTTCTACTGCGAGCGCTACTTGGGCCAGCCACATTGCAGGCTGGCTGATTCTCGCCATTGTGTTTGCGTTTGGGCTAGTCGACTGGGCGCAGCAATGGTGGGCTTACGACCGCATGGCTGTGCTCGATCGCGCGCAGTGGTGGCGGCCGTTTACCGCAAGCTTCACCCATCTCACTCCTATGCACGCCGTAACCAACTTTCTGGCGCTTGCAGTCATCGGCATGATTCCGCTGTACTGGGGTGTGCTCAGTGCGCGGCGCTTTTGGATTTTGCTCGTGCTGCTCGGCGGCATCAGCCACATGCTGCTGCTGCCCTGGCGGGCCGTGACGGCGGTGTGGGGCGCGTCGGCGGTGTGTCATTCGCTCGTGCTGTGGTACGCCGTCTGGGTATGGCTGCTGCGCCGCCAAGGCGGTGTTGGCGGCTTGTACTGGCGGCTTCGCTGGGCAGCCGTGGCGGTGTTCGCGGTGATACTGGCCAAGCTGTGGCTGGAGCAGGCTTGGTTGCAGCCGGTGGCGCCGAGCCCGGTGCATTCGTTCGCCATCGTGCTGGCTGCGCATCTCACTGGTAGCGTGGGGGGTGCGATGGTGGCAGCGGCTGAATGGCTGCTGGGGCGGGGTCGCTTCCTTTCGCGGCAATCAGGCCATGTGCCCTAGGGTTGTGCACCGTCAGTTTTACGCAGAAGCAAAATAATTTATACACATAGCACTATATAGCCTTCTCTGCACTACTGTAATCCAGTAACGGCTATATACATATAGCAGTATAAATCATCATCAACTTCAATTACAGCAAGAACGCTGTTAACAGACTGAGGCTTGCCGTCAAAAGTAGTAGCCAGCGCTAGCGCTGCGGCTTTCGAGTTTCTCAAACAGCCGCGCCAGCGGTGCAAGTGCGTTGTAGCGGGTCAGCGTGCTGTGCACGTAGGCGCTAAAGCGCGGTGTGTCGGCCAGGTATTTGGGCTTGCCGTCTCGGTAGTGGATGCGGGCGAAAATGCCCATCACCTTGAGGTGGCGCTGCAGGCCCATCCATTCGACTTGCTGCCAGAACTGCGCGAAGTCGGCTTCGACCGGCAGCCCGGCCTTGCGCGCCTTGTCCCAGTAGCGGATGGTGTGATCCATCACCACGTCCTCGGGCCAGGAGATGAACGCATCGCGCATCAGCGACGCGATGTCGTAGGTGATCGGGCCCATCACTGCGTCTTGAAAGTCGAGTATCCCGAGCGAGCCATCGCGGGCAACCATCAGGTTGCGCGGCATGTAGTCGCGGTGTACGTATACCTGCGGTGATGCGAGATTGGCGCTTAGCAATGTGGCGGTGGCCGACTGCCACACCGCGCGCTCGCTTTCTGTGAGGGTGTGCTTGAGATGCCGCTGGCAATACCAGTCCGGGAACAGTTCGACCTCCCGGCGCAGCAAGGCCTCGTCGTACGGTGGCAACTCACCTGCGCGTGATGCGAGTTGCCAGCGCACCAGCGCGCTGGTTGCGGCATCGAAGTGCTCAAATGCGGTGTTGGGTGCAGCTTCGGGTTGTTCGGATTGCAGCACCTCTAGCAGTGTTTGCTGGCCCAGGTCGGTCAGCAGCATGAAACCTTGGGGCTCGTTCCAGTCCAGAATCTGCGGCACCTTGAGCCCCGCCTTGTGCATCAGCCGCGCCACATGTACGAAGGGCTGGCAATTCTCGTGCTCAGGCGGTGCGTCCATCACGATATAACTCGCGCCCGTTTCGCTGCCCAGCCGAAAGTAGCGGCGAAAGCTGGCATCGGCTGATGCGTTTTGCAGCGTCTCGGGCCGTAGTGCGTGGCGCGGCGCTAGCGTGGCCAGCCATTGTGAGAACGCCGCCTGACGGGCCGGGTCGGTGAAGCTGATGCTCATGTCTGTCGATTTAGTCGCGGGTAAACCGGTACGCCTTGGGTGAGTTTCTATAATCGGGCGCATTGTATGCAGACAAAGTAGGCAGTCACGGCGGATCACCGTCCGCTATGGTGGCGTCTGCGCCCCAACCCAAGCTCAGATGCCACGGAACCCGCCACGCCTTCACCGCCTGACCGCCGCAGCGTTTGCCGCATTCGCGGCCGCGTGTGCGCCCGCGGCATGGGCGCAGGAGGGCTTAAGGCTCAGGCCCACGCTCGGCCTGGGCGCAGAGCCCATGCGCAACAGCGACTCGCTGCCCTTGATTGTGCGTGCCGACAAGGTGCATGGCATTACCGATGAGGAAGTGACGGCTGAGGGCCATGCCGAGCTGCGCAAGCACTCATTGCGTATTGCGGCAGACATACTCAATTACAAGTTGGTGTCTGACCTCGCCACGGCCAAAGGCAATGTACGCCTCGTGCGCGACGGCAATGTGTACACCGGCCCCGAGCTGCAACTGCGCACCGAGTCGGGCGAGGGGTTTTTTCTCAAGCCAAGTTATGTATTTGCCCGTACCGGCGGCAGTGGCTCGGCACAGCGGGTGGACTTCATCGACAAGCAGCGCGCTGTCAGCCGCAACGCGACCTATTCCACTTGCAAGTGCGACAACGCCGGCGATGAGCCTGACTGGAAACTCTCAGCCGAAGAGATTCGAACCGATTTGAGCGACGATACCGGCGAGGCACGTAACGTCAAGCTCACATTCTTTGGCGTGCCCGTGTTTGCGTCGCCGTACCTGAGCTTTCCACTATCCGATGCGCGTAAAACCGGTTTGTTGCCACCGCAAATTGCATTGTCCAGCCGCACTGGCTTCGAGTTCACCCAGCCGTGGTACTGGAACATCGCACCCAACCGCGACTACACCTTCTCGCCTACTTTCATCTCGCGTCGCGGCGTGAACCTGGGCAACGAGTTCCGCTATCTTGAGCCCTCCTTCAGTGGCCAGCTGCGGCTGGACTATCTGCCCGAGGACGAAAGCCGCGGTGGCGACAAGCGCTGGGGTGCAGCAATACGTCACAACGGCACTTTATTGGGCGGCGCATTCAGCTACAGCGCCAATGCCGCGCGTGTGTCCGACGACGAGTACTGGAAAGACTTTCCGCGCAGCATCAGCGAGTTCACGCAGCGTCTGCTGCCGTCCGATCTGCTTGCCACCTACAGTCTGCAGTACGGCTTTTTACAGAGCCGCTGGTTGCAGTATCAGGTGCTGCAGGATCCACTGGCACCCATAGTGCAGCCCTATGCCCTCAAGCCGCAGGTGCTGCTGCGCCAGCAGCGCTTCGACGTGGCGGGCTTCGATGTGGGCGCCGATTTTCAGTGGACGCAGTTTGCCCATCCCACGCTCATTACCGGCCGGCGGACAACGCTGTCGCCTTATGTGAGCTACCCGATACAGGCTCCAGGCTACTATCTTTTGCCGCGGCTGTCAGCCCGCACAACGCGTTATGCGCTCGATCAACCGCTGGCCGATGGCCGGCGTCAGGTGCAGGTCAACGTACCCACGCTCAGCCTGGACGGCGGGCTGGTTTTCGACCGCCGAGTTGATTGGTTCGAGCGGCGCTTCGTGCAGACGTTGGAGCCGCGAGTGT
>CAYSMM010000018.1:0-8043 GCA_964432095.1 uncultured Burkholderiaceae bacterium
CCAGCGATTAGCTAGTGATTTGCAACATGGCAGAGTATATTGCACTGTCTGGTTGACTCTTATGCGGCAACATGTATGTACTTCCTGTAGTATCAACCATCCACCATAAGGCATAGCCCTGCAACTGATGCAGCAATTGCCACTGCGCAGTACCGGTGAAGGCTTGCGCCAAAGACGATGCCAGACGTGCGATTTGTGCCTCGCCGCGATGCGCGGCTGACAGCGCTGCACCCAAGGCCATGGCCGATGGGTCAATTGCAGCGTGGTCGGTTTCGGGATAGGGCAGCGCCGTCAACTGCTGCTCAAACTGCTCCAGCGGCATGGCCGTTTTGATGGCTGCACTCATCAAACCCTGAACTGCGCGATGCCAATGCGACTTTCCAATCACCGGCCCCAGCAGCGATTGCGCGCTGCTGACTTCACACACCACGGTGAGTGGGAAATTGCGACCGACTTTGTCGGCGCTCGACATCATGACGCCCGCGTAGCCGGTGGCTGAGTCGAGCAGGCCGGGAAAAATGACGAACTGCCAGGCGGGCGAGCGCAGGTAGACCTCCTGCCAGGCCTCGCCATATACCAGCCGCGTGTCGCTGAGGGCGCGTTGCAGCCAGGCGTCCCACACTCGCACGAACTTGTCGCTGGCACGGCGCGACGCGAAATCGCCCAGCGAGGGCAACTTGCCAAACCAGCCTGGGCTAGGGCCGGAGCCCAGGGCGAAGTCGTTCGGCACGGCAAGCGCAGGGACAACCGTGTCGAGGAAATCGCTTTGCGAGTCGCTCATGATGGGTCTATAGCTTGCTCGGGCAGCCGAAAGCAGCCAGCTCGCTCATGCGGAAAGGATTGAGCACACTGCTGGTGGTGACCTCAAACGTGGCCTTGCGGCCGTCGATGGTGAAGGTCGCCTTGAAGCGCTCGGCTTGACCCAGGCTTTCGATCCCCACTTTGTCGAACATGCGGAACAAGGCCCATGGCCCGCTGAACACCGCGCCTGAGCTGCCCGATGCCGAAGGCGGCGTCAGTTGAATGCGCACCTCACCGCGGCCCGCGGTGCCCGGCCAGATGACGCTAACCGGAACCGTCGGCCCGTGGGCATAGCGCACGAGCGTACCGTCCACATCCAGCACGAACTGCGTGATCGACGCATCCATTTCCAGCGGTTTGAAGTCCAAGCGCAGCGACGGATTTTTACCGCCACTGCGGAAGAAGGTATCGCGTATCGCCATTGCGCGCTGAAACTGAATCAGGGAGCCACTATCGCCCTTTTCGCCCATTTGCCCGCCGCCGACCTGCCGGAACGACCAGGGCCGCGTGCTGGTATCGACGAACTGAATCATGTTCTTTTGAAAGAAGTCGTCCATCAAACCGCCCGGAGAGAACATGCGCGCAAAGTCGTCTTGCGTCACATCACGCGTACTGTTGCGGTTGAAAGGGTAGCGGTCGGCAATCGCCTGGCGGCAAAACTCTCCGATCTGTGAGTTGATGTTGGCACTCAGGTTCTCGCGCGTCGCGCCCAGTGCCTGAGTCACACTGGCGTTGACGAGTGTGTTGACCAGACTGCGCACTGGCTCGGGCAAGCGGCCTGCCTCGGCGCGCGCCTTGTTGGGCACATCGGTCTGGGGTGGCGCACCGCCACCGCGCACTGCCACCTCGGTCGCTGTCATCTGGTTGTACAGCTCGCTGAGCACCTGCACGGTTTGATCGACCGGTGCGGGCTGTCCTTGAGCCGGAGCCTTGACGTAGGCACGCAGGCTGGCAAAGCGATCATCCACGATGCTTTCAATTTTCTGCGGCTGCACCGAGGCTGCGGCCTGTGGGCGGTTGCCGCTCAACATGCCCGCAAGACGCTCGCGTGTAGCGTCCACGGTGTCACGCGCTTTCTCGGCGGCGCGGTCAATTTTGTCGCCCTCAAATTTCTCGCCCAGCGTCACCTCCTTGACGATCGCGCGCAGCAGCACCGGCAAAGGCGAGTCTGCCGCCGACAGGGTGCGGGCCACCTGAATGCTGCCTTGCAGGCTGGTTTGGTTGATCAAACGAATGTCGGCGATGAAGGCCTCCCAGGTCTTGGCATAGTCTTCAAGGTACAAACGTTTGACTTCGTTGTTCAGCCTCAGCGCATTGGCCGCATCCTTGGGGTTGAAGGTTCGTTGCTGCTCGTTCAAGCCCAGCACCCAGCCCTCTTCGAGCGCAAGCTGCACCGATGCCGTCTCAACCTGTTTGGCAAACGCGTCGTGATACCCCTTGTAAGTGAACAATCCGGGTACGCCCCGCGACAACGGCACGCCACTGGCCCGGCTAAACACAATGCTTGCCGCAGGGCCCACGGCCTGCGTGATCTTGAACTCGGGCACATCCGCGCCCACCCCAGTGTTCTTGATGCGGCTGTACACCCGCTGCGCAAGTGACATTTGCAACAACTGCCGCCGAGAGGTTTCAACCAGGTTCTTTTCCAGCGGCACCGGTGACATCACCACTCCGCGGCTCAGTAGTGCGTCCAAGTGACGCTCGAGTTCCTCGCGCTGCGTCACCGTGACATCACGCGGCAGATTCACGCTCCAGTCGGCCAGTATCACGTCGCGCAGCGCAGACTCGGAATAATGCTCCGGGTCGTGCAGCATGATATAGGCCTTGAGCAGCTCGTACATCAGCTCCGGGTTGCGCGTCTGAGCGGAGCGCAGCAACTCCTCGACCCGCAGTGAAATTCGCGGTAGGAACGCGTCGGTCACAAGCCGCTGATATGCCGCACGCGAGGCAGAGTCCATCTTGTTGCCCTGGAACAGCCCCAGCTGCATGGACGCGGGCGCAGAAAGGTCGGCCTGTACCGGCTCGGCTATCGCGAGCGAGCGAAGCTCGTTGAGCGCCGGCAGCACCTGCAGCAAGTCGGTCGACGGTGCATTGGGGAAAGACTCCACCACCTTCTTGACGTTGGGCACCTTGGCCTCGACCGCAGAAAGGTAGTCCTGATTGCGCAAGTAGCTGTAAATCCAGCCGACGACTGCCGCGACGGCGAGCAGCCCCACCAGAGCAAATGTCGCGGCGTGAATCAGCGAGCGCTGACGCTCCCATTTGAGGTTGGTGCCCGCAAGCTCAGACTCTTTGAACACCACGTCGCGCAACATGCGTGTGATGAAGTAGCTGCGCCCAGTCGATTTTTGCGGCGGCAGCACACGCTTTTCAACCTTGAACGCGCGTGCAAGCACGCCCATGATGCGGTCAATCGGCGAATCTTCCTGCGTACCGCTGGTGAAGTACACGCCCCGCACCAACGGCGCGTCTTCGTAGTTGGACGGCGCAAACGCGTGAGAGATGAAATCGCCCAAAACCTCTTTGATGCCCGAGAACTGCTGCGCAAACGCATAAATTGCCGCTTTTCGCAGTGGGTCACGCTCGGCCTCCAGACGTTCGATCGTCCCGTCGAAAAGCCGCTTTGAAACTGCATCGAATTCCTTGGCGTAACTGTTGAGCAGCACGTCGCGTGTGAGCGGTTTACCGTCGCCGTAGGCAAACGTGAAGCCGCAGACCTGCTCGCGCTCTTCTTTGCCCAGGTTGTCGAAATACTCCATGAAGCCCGGCAGCAAATCGGTCTTGGTCACGGCCAGATACACCGGGACACGCATGCCCAATTGCGTGTGCAATTCCTGTATGCGGCGGCGTATGGCATTGGCCTGCTTCTCGCGGTCGGACGCCATTTGCGACAACAAGTCCTGCACACTTACCGTCACCAGCACGCCATTGATCGGCCGCCTGGGTCGATGCTTGCGAAGCAACTGCAAAAAGCCGCCCCAGGCTGCGGCATCTTCATCTTGCTGGCTATCTTGCGTGGTGTAGCGGCCCGCAGTGTCCAGGAGAATCGCTTCATTGGTGAACCACCAGTCGCAGTTGCGCGTGCCGCCCACGCCGCGCACAGCCTCTTTACCAAACTTCTCTGCGAGCGGAAACTCCAGGCCCGAGTTGATCAGCGAAGTGGTTTTACCAGAGCCCGGCGCGCCGATGATGACATACCACGGCAAATGGTAGAGATAGCCGCCTGAAAAACGGTCGGCCAATGTTAGCTTTCCGCCGACACGCGCTTGCTTGAGCGTTTGTAGCGCCTCCTTGAAGCGGCCCTGAATCAGCGCTACCTCCTGCTCGCCGGCCTTGGGCTGAGCCTCGGCTGGTGCCGCGGCAAGGCTCTGCACTATGCCGTCGTTGGCCTTGCGCGCCCGCCAGGCAGACCATAGCTTCTTGAGCACCACCAGCAAAACGATGACGCCGATCGTCGTCCAGCGTGCCCACACCGGATCGAGTGGCCGCAGGTTGCCAATGGCAATCAGCGGGCCGACGATCCAAATGATGACGGCCAAAGCCAAGAGCCCAATGATGAGCAGCACCCAGGGGCTGAAAATCCATCCGAATAGCTTCTTCATGCCCACGCCCCGATCACGACTTGCTGACGTACAAAGTCACTTCGACACGGCGGTTTTGCGCCCGCCCCTGAATACTGTCGTTCGGTGCCACGGGCTCCGAGTCGGCCCGGCCTTCGGGCTGCAGCCGGCTGGCGGGTGTGACCTTACGCGACAGAATTTCGGCCACCGTCTTTGCACGCTCTTGCGAGAGGTGCCAGTTAGAAGGAAAGCGCGCTGAGTTGATGGGTACGTTATCGGTATGCCCAGTGACCAGCACGCGGCCGGGCAGCGATGCCAATGCGTCACCGATGCGCAGCATCAAGGGCTCGCGCACTGGCTTCAATCCAGCCGAGCCGGCATCGAACAGCCCGTCGCCTCTTATCGTGACGATGCTGCGATCATCAAAATCTCGAACTTCAACCAAACCCTGCTGCACCTCGGGCGCCAAAAACTGGGCCAATCGGGGCTTGGCCGAGGGAACCGGCGGCGGCAGAGCGGGCCCCTTGGCGCGGATGCCCGTAATCGTGGCAAACAGTGGATCTGAGTGCCGGTTGAGCGCCATGCTGATCCCCATGAACGTGGCAATCAGCACCAGGCCGACCACGGCGCAGAAAATCCATAACGGCATGGCACCCAGCCAGCGCCCTCGTTTGACGACCGCCGGCTGCCAGTGCAATGAGATCTGCTTGTCATACTGCCCACGCTGGCGAAGCAGCAATTGGCTCAGGCGCTCGCGCAGGGTTTGAAGCTCGCTGGCGCCGTTTTGCATCACCCGATAGCGGCCCTGAAAACCCAGTGAGATACAGGCATAGATCAGCTCGAGCAAGTCACGGTTATCTGCGGGCGCCTGCGCCAGACGAGTGAGCAGTTGAAAGACTTTTTCACCCCCCCAGGTTTCGTTGTGAAACATCACGAGCAACGAGTGACGACCCCACACCCCATTGCCGCCCCAGGGTGTGCTGGCGGCGGTTTCATCCAGCGCCGTACACAGCACATAGCGCGCTGCAATGATCTTCTCGTTGCTCACACTTGCGGCACGGGCGGTGTTTTCGAACTGACGGATTCCGTTGGCGATGTTGTCACGTAGGCCTGTCACGTCTGCTACCTGCGACATGTGGCGCATCTGCGCCATCAAGTTGAGCAATGGATTGGCCGCTGCCACCAGCCCATTGAGGCCGCTCGGGTTGTATGGAATGTCGCTGGCCGCCTCGCGCGGCCGGCTCACCATGGATTGCCCGGTGGCGAGCGGCTTGATTGCCGCAGCGGGCATGACAAAGGTTTTCTCTGCACCACCGCCGGGTGATGAGAATGCGGCAAACGGATCGTTGGACTGCGTCACGTCGTCCCCCTATCCCCATTCATTACGTCATCTCCTGCGCCGACCGGCTCAACCCTGCCGGATCGCCCAGAACTCAAGCTCGATGCCGGGAAAATCCCCGGCGATATGCATTGCGAAATGGCCCGTCTTCTTGAACTGTTCCCACAAATCGCCCGAGCGCTCCAGCTCAAAGTAATAGAACCCGGCGTGATACGGAATCTCGCGCGGCGCCACAGGCAAAGCACGCAAGCCGATGCCAGGCAACTGAAGATTCACAAGATCGCGGATGCGATCCACAGGCCCTAGCTTGACTTGACTCGGAAAGCGCGTACGCAACTGCTCGCCGGGCACCTGCGCATTGACAGCCAGCACCAGGCTGGAGCTGACCAGCAATTCCAGATCGGCCACGGTGGCGGTGCGCACGCCATACTTGCGATCGACCAGCTCGATGGCAATGGCGCGTTGCTCAAGCACCGTGGACAGCAGCGCGCGCAGCTCTTGCATCACGGCGTTAAAGCAGCGCTCGAGGTCCTCATGCAGATACTCGGGCATCGGCCGAGGGCGCCGGGTCGAGCTTGCAAACACGGCCAGGTCGCCGGCCACCTCTAGGCACAGCGCATACAGCCGTTCAGGATGCACCAGTTGGAGGCGGCAGAGGTGCTCGAACACCGGCTCGTAGCGGTTGACGCTTTGCAGCATCAGGAAATCGGCAATCTCCGCCACGCCGCCAGCACCGGGCTTGCCCATGCGGGCTGCGAGCGCTTCGCCGCGCTGATGCAGCATGGCGAGCACCTCGCGCGCCATGCCCGTCAGCCGTGGGTTGCCTGATACGCGCAGGAACGACGGGATGTAGTGCTTGTCGATCACGAGTGAGTTGTCGGCCCGCCGCTCGATGACTTTGATGATGCCCAGCGACGAATACGCCTGTGTCGCGTCGCGCTTGAGCATCAATTGCGCATTCAGTTTACCCGCTTGTATGTGCGCCAAACGCTCCAAACTGGCATTGCTGTCCCGCAACTCAATGTCGCTGGCCTGGTAGCGCATGAGTTTGGCGTCCTGCTCACCCCCGAGGCTGGTTTCCTGCGTGTTGGGGCGACGAGTGGGTAGCGACAGCACCACTACGCTGTCGGCCACTTCGGCGGGCACCTCAAAAGGCGGTGGCAACGCGTCGACCTCCGGCGCGTCAATCGGCGTGCCGTCTGGGAACACCGCTTTGATGCGAGTGAAGACGATACGGCCCAGTTGCAGGCTCGCTTCGTCGAGCTCGCAATCAATCAGGCCCCAGGGATAAGCCGCCAGCGAGCCAGTGCGCGTTTCCAGCCAGTGCTCGGCATGCCGGTCCTGCTGCTGAAAGTGCTGCGGCTGAAGGAACATGCCTTCGGTCCAGACCACCCTAGAAAAGTGCGACATGCGCTGCCTCGCTCCGTCAAATGGATGTTGTGTTGCCTATACTTACTCTTACTGTGCGGCTTGTACGGTTAGCTTCTTATCGTCCAGCGTGATACGAATCGTGTTTTTCTTGCCCGGCGTCACCGGGACGACGCCGCGCCACACCGAACGCTCGAGCTCGCGAAAGCCTGCCATGACCGCCACGTAGCGGGTTTCGACCTTGCCGGGGCGCTCGATCGTGCGCGACTGGCCGGGCTGCAGCACGAATTCGTCCTTGGCCAGCATGTCCGCGGCCAACGTGGCCTGATCTTTCTCAAACAGCGAGAAGAAGTCGGCCGATTCGAACGCCGCGGGCGCTTTGAGCTCGTACACCCGCACCACCACGGGCGAGGGACGGTTGCGCGCATCCGGGTTGGTGTTGGCGTTGGCCACGACGGTGGCATTGATTTGCGGCGGCTTGGGTGCGCTGGCGCACCCGGCCAGGGCTGCGGCAAGCAATACAGCGGTGGCCAGGGTTCTGACCGGACTCAGATGTCGGCTATCCATTCAACCTCCCTTGATCGTGAGTGTCTCGTCTCGACGGAAATGGCGAGACGGCGAATTGAACCTGCGCCAGCACCCTCCCAGTCTCCTTTACATGCGTTACGCGCAGCATGCCGCGTCTGCCTCAAGGCAGCCGTAATGCACGGGCTCCAATTTAGCCCGCCCGCGGGGCGTGAGTATCCCTAACCTTAGTGATACTCACGATTTATCCCCTGCGCGATAGTCCACGCATGTCAGAAAGGGCCGTCGCCACGGTGTGTCGTGGCGCGGGCCCACATGTCGATAGTACTTCGATCGATTACGACACAGATATGCAGGGAGGACAGCCGCAGTGATGGATCTTGAGCGCCTATGCGAGCCGGTGTCGGCCGAGTCGCCTTGTGGCGCCGACCTTGAGTATGACGCCGAGTT
>CAYSMM010000018.1:8053-16403 GCA_964432095.1 uncultured Burkholderiaceae bacterium
CCGTGCTCGCGAGGACGCCAAATCGTGCGATCAGTCGCGCGCTCGATCGTGCGCACATCCAGGACGTTGCTGATCGTCACCGCTCTGCGTACATGCGGTATCAACAGGCGAGCCAAGCCCAGCTCACGTTCAGTGATCAGACCATGTCGCCGGTGTCGGCCGAGTCGCCTTGTGGCGCCGACCTTGAGTATGACGCCGAGTTTTTGGCTCTGGAGCAGGCGGCCAAGGGCAAGGACGAGCAGCAATTTGGCGATACGGTCGTCGCAGCCGAGGAGCCGGACTGGCGCGACGTGCGCGCCCGCGCCGAGAGCCTGTTCCCCCGAACCAAAGACTTGCGCGTGGCTGCACTGCTGACCCGATCGCTCGCCCGCACCGAGGGGCTGTCTGGGTTTGGCGAGGGCCTACGACTGCTGCACATGCTGTGCGAGCGCTACTGGGATTCGGTGTTTCCTACCCTCGACGCGGATTACGACAATGACCCGGTGATGCGCATGAACGCGCTGGCGCCCTTGTCGCATCCCGACGCCGGGCTGCGCGACCTGCGCGCGGCAGTGGTCGTCAGAACCCGCGCGGCCACGCTCACGGTACGTGATATTGAAGTTGCATTAGGCATACTCCCAGCAGCAGAAGGTGCTGACGTCCACACAGAAACCAGTATTAGCACAATACTTGCTGATGTATTTGCGGCAGATGCCAATGAATTGAGCAGCATTCGCAACGCCCGGCAATCCGCCAACGATTTGCAATCGCTACTCAACGACAAAGTAGGCAGTGACCGTTCCCCCGACCTGAAGCCGGTCCGTGACGTGCTCAACGCCGTGTCCAAGCTAGCTGAGCAAGCCGCGGGCAGCACCATGGTGGACGAAACCGGCGAGGCGTCAGGCGGGTCGGTCGATGGCGGCGGCGGGCGCGCCGCAGCGCCCGGTGAACTGCGTACCCGCGAAGACGCCATCCGGGCGCTGGAACGGGTGTGCGACTTTCTTGAGCGCACCGAACCCACCAACCCCGCGCCGTTGTTCATCCGGCGTGCGCAGCGATTGATGGGGATGAATTTTGTGGATATCGTTCGAGAGCTTGTGCCCGACAGCATGAGTCAGCTAGAAAATCTGGCCGGGCTGAACCGGGAATGAATCAGATTAGATCGTAGGTAATTCAGCGCCATTCAACCGAGAAGGGGATAAAACCATGGCCACCAGTAGCCAAAAATTCATCGCGCGCAACCGCGCGCCGCGAGTGCAGATCGAATACGACGTCGAGTTGTACGGCGCCGAGAAGAAGGTGCAATTGCCCTTTGTGATGGGCGTGCTGTCCGACCTATCCGGCAAGTCCAACGAGCCGCCCCCGCCGGTGAGCGAGCGCAAATTCCTGGAGTTCGACGTGGACAACTTCGACAGCCGCATGAAGGCGATGAAGCCGCGCGTGGCCTTCCAGGTGCCCAACACCCTGACGGGCGAAGGCAACATGAGTGTGGACATCACATTTGACAGCATGGACGACTTCTCACCTGCTGCCGTGGCCAAGAAGGTGGACTCGCTCAACAAGCTGCTGCAAGCGCGTACGCAACTGGCCAACCTGGTGACGTATATGGACGGCAAGTCGGGCGCGGAGGATTTGCTGGCCAAGGTGATGGCCGACCCGGCGCTGCTCAAGTCGCTGGCCGACACGAAAAAGCCCGCCGACGAGCAGTCATAGAACTTAGGAGAGATCTTCCATGGCACACCAACAATCCGAAAGCCAGCTCGCCGGTGTCGAGTATCAAGGCAGCGACTTTGCGTCGCTTTTGAACAAGCAGTTCAAGCCTAAGACCGAAGAGGTGCGCTCCGAGGTCGAGCGGGCGGTGCAAACACTGGCAGAACAGGCGCTTAGCAACACCAAGCTCATTGGCAACGACGTGGTGCAGTCGATTGAGGCAATGATCGCGCAAATCGACAAGAAGCTGACCGAACAAATCAATGTCATCCTGCATCACGAAGACTTTCAGAAAATGGAAAGCGCGTGGCGCGGTCTGCACTATCTCGTCAACAACACCGAAACCGACGAGATGCTGAAGATCCGGGTGATGAACATCACCAAGACCGACCTGCATAAAACGCTCAAGCGCTATAAGGGCACGGCATGGGATCAAAGCCCGATCTTCAAACGCATCTACGAAGAAGAGTACGGCCAGTTCGGTGGCGAGCCTTTCGGCTGCCTGGTGGGCGATTACTACTTCGACCAGAGCCCACCCGACGTCGAGCTGCTGGGTGAGATGGCCAAGATCAGCGCCTCGGCCCATGCGCCGTTCCTCACCGGGGCTTCGCCGGGCCTGATGCAAATGGATTCCTGGCAGGAGCTTTCCAACCCGCGCGACCTGACCAAGATCTTCACCACACCCGACTACGCCGCCTGGCGCTCGCTACGTGACTCAGACGACTCGCGCTACCTGGCCATGTGCATGCCGCGCTTTTTGTCGCGCACGCCTTATGGCGCCAAGACCAACCCGGTGGAAGAGTTCGACTTTGAAGAGGACACGGGCTCGGCAGATCACAGCAAGTACGCCTGGTCGAACGCAGCGTACGCGATGGCGGTCAACATCAACCGTTCGTTCAAGGAGTACGGCTGGTGCTCGCGGATTCGTGGCATCGAATCCGGCGGTGCGGTCGAAAATCTGCCCACGCACAGCTTCCCCACCGACGACGGCGGCGTAGACATGAAATGCCCAACCGAAATCGCCATCAGCGACCGGCGCGAGGCCGAACTGTCCAAGAACGGCTTTCTGGCGATGATTCACCGCAAGAACTCCGACTTCGCCGCCTTCATCGGCGGCCAGTCGCTGCACAAGCCGGCCCAGTATGATGATCCTGACGCGACCGCCAACGCCGAGCTCGCCGCACGACTGCCCTACCTCTTTGCCTGTTGCCGTTTCGCGCACTACCTCAAATGCATCGTGCGCGACAAAGTGGGCTCGTTCAAAGAGCGCGACGAGATGCAGCGCTGGCTGCAGAACTGGATCATGCAATACGTCGATGGTGATCCGGCCAACTCGTCAGAAACCACCAAGGCCCAGCGTCCGCTGGCCGCCGCCGAAGTGCAAGTCGAGGAGATCGAGGGGCAGCCGGGCTACTACTCGTCCAAATTCTTCCTGCGCCCGCACTATCAGCTCGAAGGACTCACCGTGTCACTGCGTCTGGTGTCCAAGGTACCGTCGGCCAAAGCTGCCGGTTAATCCAAGCACGACCCGCCCCCCTCAAACTAGGGGGGTATGGGTGCGGGATTTTCAGAATACGGCTGATCGACCAAACTTCAGCCGTCAATCACGCAGCACGCTGACGACGTGCAGACCAGCCAACTTAAGGAGGATTCCATGGCAAGCGACATTTTTCTAGAGATCGAAGGCATCAAAGGTGAAAGTGCCGACGACAAGCACAAAGACCAGATCGAGCTCATGTCCTGGAGCTGGGGCTTGTCCCAGACCAGCTCGATGGCATCCGGCACGGGCGGCGGCGCGGGCAAGGTGAACTTTCAAGACTTCCATGTGCAGAAGCTCTATGACAAGGCCTCCCCCAACCTGCTAATGGCCTGCGCCGAAGGCAAGCACATCAAATCCATCAAGTTGCACCAGTGCAAAGCCGGCGGCAAGAAAGAGGAGTTTCTGACCATCACCTTCAGCGACTGCTTCATCTCCAACCTGCAACCCAGCGCAAGCGGTGAGCACGTTACCGAGGCCATGAGCTTCGCGTTTGCCAAGTGCAAGGTGGAATACAAGCCACAGAAGGCTGATGGTTCGCTCGACGCGGCAGTAACCGGTGGCTGGGACGTCAAAGCCAACAAGAAAGAGGCCTGATCGCTTTCAATATGGCTTACTCTGCCATGTACAATGCCGTTACCGCATATTCATAAACCAGTAACGGCATGATAGATGGGTGAGTATATAAAATTCTCATTTACCTTTGTTGAAATGCTGAATAGGTTTGGCGAGCGGGTGCAAGGCGAAGAACTGCCGGGTTATGTGTGCAAGCGCGCTGCTTGTCTTGCCTGGCAAAGGAGCCCGAACTTACTCAACCGTAAGTGAGGATTCCAACCGGGCCGTGATGTCGCATAGCACCCGCGCAGCGACTGATTCAACTTTTCCCTAACCAGGGCGGGGGCAGCTACAGTGTCAAGTTCAGATTTACTACTCAAGGTCGTGGGCTCACGGCAAGGCCAGGTCAAGGGCGAGGTCGAGGATGCCAATCATCGCAACGCGATCGATATCTCCTCCTGGTCTTGGGGCATGAGCAGCGAGCAGCATCGCGGCGCACACGGCACTGCAGGGACGCGCGTGCAAACCGATTCGGTGGTCGTGCGCAAGTCTGCGGACAGCGCCACCATCCCCTTGATGTCGGCCATGTCGTCCAACGAGTTGCTGCGCAGTGTAGAAATCATCGTGCGAAAAGCAGGCATTACGCAGTTGGACTATTACGTGATCAAACTCTCCGATGCGCACATCGTGAAGTTCGACACGCAGTTTGCCACCGGCAGCGATTTGAGCATCTGCGAGCAATGGACGTTTTCGTACCGCGAAATCAGCGTCACGTACACCCAGCAAGGTGCCGACGGCCAGCGTCGCAATGCGATGGAATTTCTTTATCAAAATCACTAGGGCCTGTTAATGCTATGACGGCTAGCGCAGCGCAACTCTTGAGTGCAGGCAAGTGCAGCGAGGCTCTCGCGCAACTGACCGCTGAAGTCAAGGCCAAACCCGCAGACCCGAAGCTGCGGGTTTTTCTGTTTCAGATGCTGTGTGTCACCGGACAATGGGAACGCGCCCTGACGCAGCTCAATGTGGTGGCCGACATGGACGCCGCCGCCATCGTGATGAAGCAAATGTACGGTGAGGCCGTGCGCTGCGAGCAGTTGCGCAGCGCAGTGTTTGCCGGGCAAAAAGCGCCCATGGTGTTCGGCTACCCCGAGCAATGGATGGCCTTGATGATCGAGGCGCTGCTCAACCCGGGTAATGCGGTGGCGTTGCGTCAACAGGCCATGGAGCTTGCACCAACGACCAGCGGTACGATCAACGACGAGCCGTTTGAGTGGATCGCCGACGGTGATTCACGTATCGGCCCGGCGCTTGAGGCCATCATCAATCACCGTTACTACTGGGTGCCGTTCCAGCATCTCACACAAATCGACATCGAGGCGCCGGAGGATTTGCGCGACACGGTGTGGATGCCTGCGCATTTGCAGTTCAGCAACGGCGGCGACGTGCTGGCGATGATCCCTACCCGCTACAGCGGCTCTGAATCCGCCAGCGACGAACTCGTGCAGCTTGCGCGCAAAACTGTGTGGGACGAGGCGCAGCCCGGATGCTTCCACGGCCTGGGGCAGCGTATGCTGACGACCAACGCGAATGAGTACGCACTGATGGACGTGCGCTGCATCAAACTCAACCCCACGCCACCTGCTGCGGAACCAGGCGAAGCCGCCTAAGCAGGAGCAGCATGGCTGAACTCCTGCCCCAAGAGCGCTTGCAGCCGTCGCTGCTCGACAGACTGATTGACGACGAGCCGCATACCCGCACCGAAGGTGCCGAGCGCCGCGTTCTCAACAAGCAGCAATTGCGGCAGGCGGTGCTACGTGACTTGCAATGGCTGCTCAACTCTGTATGCAAAGGTGAGGGGGAGATCGCGGGCTACCCGCAAGCGCGGCAATCGGTCATCAACTATGGCCTTCCGGCATTTACCGGCAACACGGCCACGCAGATATCGCACAAAACGGTGGAGGCCGCGATCAAGGACGCGATCACATTGTTCGAGCCGAGAATCGACGCCAAGACGCTGGACGTCAAAATCATCATGACGACGGCATTCCTCGACACGCACAATATGCTGCAGATTCAGATTCGCGGCTCACTATGGGCACAACCCACTCCGCTTGAGCTGCTGCTGCGGACCTCACTCGACCTCGAAACTGGCCAGGTTGCAGTGGCCGAAGGCTCGATTCGCACAAACGGAAGATAAATGGATCCCCGACTGCTTCGTTACTACAACCAGGAACTGGCCTATCTGCGCGAGATGGGCGCGGAGTTCGCGCGCCAGTTTCCAAAAATCGCGGGCCGTTTGGGCATGGAGGGTTTGGAAGTCTCCGATCCGTACATCGAGCGCCTGCTCGAAGGCAGCGCGTTTCTCACCGCGCGGTTGCAATACAAAATCGACGCAGAGTTCGAACGCTTCACGCAGCGCCTGCTCGAAATTGTCTATCCCAATTTCCTGGCGCCGGTGCCGTCGATGATGGTGGCGCGATTCGACCCCGACGTCACCGACGGCAACCTCGCGCGCGGCGTGCTAGTGCCGCGCGGTACCTTGTTGCGCAGTCATGTGCCTGCTGGCGAGAGCACGGCCTGCGAGTTCTCCACCGCGCAAGACGTGGTGTTGTACCCATTGCAGATGCTTGAAGCCAAGTACTTCTCGTTCGCACCTGACCTGCCCTTGACGCGCCACCGCGCGGGCAACCTTGCGCGCGGCGGCGTACGCCTGCGACTGCGCACGGGTGGCGGGCTCAAGCCCAGCCAGCTCAACCTCGACGAGCTCACGCTGACGCTCGCAGGAGCTGAAGAAGCGGCCTATAAGCTGTTTGAGCAGGCCACTACCGCATACATCGGGGGGTTTGTGGTGCCCTTTGAGCGGCCTGTGACGCAGATGCATGAGTTACCCGAAGAAGCGCTCACCGCCCGCGGCGCAGACGATGAAGACGCGCTGCTGCCAGCCGACATGACCACCTTCCAGGGTTACCGGCTGCTGCAAGAGTATTTCGCGTTCCCACAGCGCTTCCTGAACCTGCGCGTGCGCGGCCTGCGGCAAGCCCTGGCCAAGGTGGATACTCAAGACTTTGAGCTGGTGCTGCTGTTTGGCAGCGCCAACCCAGGCCTCGAGCCGTTGGTCGACGCGTCGATGTTCGCGCTCTTTGCCACGCCTGCCATCAATCTGCGCGAGCGGCGCGCAGACCGCATCAGCATCAGCGATGCATCGCACGAATTCCATTGCCTGGTCGACCGCACGCGGCCCATGGACTTTGAAGTATTCGGCATCACGGGAGTGCAGGGTTTTGGCACCTCGGGCGAGGCTATGACAGAGTATCTCCCGCTTTACAAAAATTACCATGCGGAAAGCGTTGATTACTCCGCCTACTACACAATGCGCCGCGAGCAGCGCTTGCTGTCTGCAGGGCAGCGCAAGACGGGCCCGCGCTCAAGCTACACCGGCACCGAGGTATTCGTCGCACTGGTCGATCAAAAAGAAGCGCCCTATCCGCAAGACTTGAAGCAACTCGCGCTCACGGTGCTGGCCACTAACCGCGACCTGCCGGTGTTCATGCCCGTGGGACAGGGCAGTTCGGACTTCTCGATGGAGATCGCTGCGCCGGTGAAAGCCATTCGCGTGATTCGCGGTCCGTCACGCCCGCTTGCTCCAGCTGCGCAGGGTTCGCTGTCATGGAAGCTGATCAGCCACTTATCGCTCAACTACTTATCGCTGCTCAACACCGACGAGCGCGAGGGCGCAGCCGCGCTGCGCGAAATGCTGCGGCTGTACCTCACCGGTAACGACACCGGTGCTATGCGGCAGATCGACGGCGTGAAGGCGGTGCGATCGGCCGCCACGGTGCGCCGCTTGCCGATGGACGGGCCGCTCGCGTTTGCACGCGGCAGCCGCATCGAGGTAGAAGTCGACGACATGGCATTTCAAGGCGGCAGCGCCTACCTGCTGGGCTGCGTGCTCGAGCGCTTTTTCGCACGCCATGCTTCGGCCAACTCATTCACCGAAACATTGATGCGCTCGCAGCAGCGCGGCCCAATTGCACGATGGGTGCCCCGATGCGGAACCAGGCCCATCGTTTAGGCCTGCTGCACGCCTCTTTGGCGGAGCAGCCCTATGCGCACGACTATTACGCCGTGCTGCGTAAGCTCGAAGCCTTCTCACCCGACTGCGCTCGCCTGGGCTTGAGCCTGCGGCCCGGTGAAGATCAGATTCGCTTGGGCCAAGAGCCGTCCATGACGTTTGCACCCTCGGCGATTTCCAGCTTCACTTTGGCCGACGAGCAGACCCGGGCCAAAATGCGTGTGCGATTCTTTGGCTATTTGGGGCCGCATGGCCCGATGCCGCTGCACCTCACCGAGTTTGCGATCCAGCGCGAACGTCATCACGGCGATCGCACGTTTGGCGCCTTTCTCGACCTGTTCCACCACCGCTGGCTGTCGCTGTTTTATCGCATCTGGGCGCAAGCCAGCCCTACGGCGTCGCTTGATCGGCCCAAGGTGGACCGCTTCTCCTTTTACGTGGGTTCGCTCGCGGGCTACGGCATGGCCGAGGTGCGCGGTCGCCAGCGCATCCCTGAG
>CAYSMM010000019.1:0-15550 GCA_964432095.1 uncultured Burkholderiaceae bacterium
ACAAAACATGATGACGATCAACAAGCCCATCATCAAGCTATTGGTGGCTGCGGGCATTGCGGCGTCTGGCGCATTGCCTGCCGGCCAGGCGCTAGCTCAGAACTACGTGGGCATGAGTGGCGGTGTATCGCAGTGGGACGTGAACTGCAGCGGCTCGTCGAGCTGCGACAAGCGCGATGTCGCATTCAAAATCTACGCTGGCGGCAGCCTGTCGGACTACTTCGGCCTGGAAGTGGGCACCATCAGCCTGGGCAAGGCCAAGGCGATATTTCCCACTGCCGATGGTGATATCGGCTCTCAGATCAAGGCTTACGGCATCGACTTTGCCGGCGTAGGCAAAATCCCTCTGGGCGAGGGCGCTTATGTGTTCGGCAAGCTCGGCCTGAGCTATATGCGCGTGGATGCCAAAGACACGTTCCAGGGCTTAACGTTTGACGCTAGCGACAACTCCACCCAGCCTATGGCTGGGATTGGCGCGGTGTTCTACATCACCAAGCAGCTGGGTGTGCGTGGCGAGGTGGAGTACCGTCGCCTCAGTGCCTACAACCAGAAATATGACACGACTTCGGTCACACTCGGCGCGCAATATCAGTTCTGATTCGCGCTCTTCGCGCGCGACATAGCCGGGCTTCGCCCGGCTTTTTCATGGCGAAGCGACGCGGCTGCCCAGCCTGAAGCTCACGCAAAGAAGTAGCGCTTCAGCCCGGCCAGAATCATCTCTACCGCAATGGCGGTGAGTACCAAGCCCATCAACTTCTCGAAGGCGCTGACGACGCTGCGGCCAAGCAGCTTACGGATTCGGTCGGCTAGCGCGAGCACGATGCCACACACGGCCATGGCGCAGGTGAGCGCGGCTACCCACTCCATCACTCGGCCGGGTTGGCGGCTTGCAAGCAGCAGCACGATGGCCATGGCTGACGGGCCTGCGAGCAAGGGCACTGCCAGAGGAAAAATCACCGGCTCTTTGCCCTCCGGAATACCGTAGGCTGTGCCCCCGTGGCCGAAAACCATGTTGATAGCGATCATGAGCAAGATGACGCCGCCGGCCACTTCGAGTGAGCGCTCGGACAAGCGCATCAATTCCAGCACCTTGGCACCGCTGAACATGAACACCAGCAGCACGATGAAGGCAATGATGGTTTCACGCACCGCCACTGTGAGCTTGCGCTCAGGCGCCACGTGCTTCATCACCGAGATGAAAATCGGCAGGCTGCCGAAAGGGTCTAGCACCAGTAGCAGCAGAATCAGCGCAGAGAGAAAGTTATGATCCATATACTACGTATTGTATACGCCTTTTACTGGTATTCAATAAAAGGTTGAAGCATGTTTACTTAATTGAGTATTAAAAATGATATCTCAATCACACAGCATCAAACATTGCGTGCTGGCGCATGCTTTTAGAAATAGCTGGCATATCGCCGCCGCTCCCACTCCATGCTCTGGCCTTGCGAGTGCTGCCATTCGCCGCGCTTGACGCTCAAGTACTGCATGCAGAACTCACTGCCGATGGCGGACTTCAGCGCGGCATCGCCCTCCAGAGCATCGAGTGCTAAGCCCAAACTCTCCGGCAGCCGATGCAGCCCAAGCTGCGCTCGCTCGGCGTCGCTACACTCATAAAGGTCGTCGTTGTACGGCTGTGGCACATCGTAGCCGTGCTCCATGCCCAACATGCCCGCAGCACACACGCCGGCGATGGCAGCGTAGACGTTGCACTGCGGGTCTGGCATGCGCCACTCCAGACGCGCGCCACTTGAGCCAGGCACAGTGCGCACGAGCGTGGTGCGGTTGTTGTCACCATAGCTCTTCCACACCGGCGACCAGGTCGTGCCACTCGCACTCTCGCTGACTGCGAGCCTGCGATAGCTGTTGCTGGTAGGTGCGCACAGTGCCGCGAGCGCATCGGCATGGCGCAGAAGCCCCGCAACGAAGCGATAGCCTTGCGGCGACAGGCCGAGCGCGGCGTTCGCATCGGCCAGCACGGGCGCTCCACTCGCGTCGGTGATGCTCAAATGAAAATGCAGTCCGCTGCCGGGCACCTCAGCAAACGGCTTGGCCATGCAGCTAAAGGTGCTGCCATGTAGCTCAGCCGCTGCATGTGCCGCCATTTTGAACAGCATGAAATCGTCTGCTGCTTTCAGCGCATTGGCAAATTCATAGTTGATTTCGTATTGGCCCGGTGCATCTTCATGATCGATCTGCAACAGCGAGTAGCCGAGTGCCTGCAAGTACTCGCGCAGGGTGTCGAGAAAGCCGAAGTTGCGGCTGATGCTTTTGAGATCATAAGAAGGTTTGTCGAGCGTATCGCGCTCATCGGACACCAACCAGTCGCCACTGGCGCTTTGCTTGAGCAGGAAGAACTCGGGCTCGATACCCACGTTCAATGTCCAGCCGCGCGCAGCCATGCTGGCGAGCACGCCTTTGAGCATTTGCCGCGAGCAAGTCGCCAGCGGCTGGCCGCCGGCAAAACCATCGCACACCATGCGCGCCACTCCCGGCATCCACGGCAGCAGTTGCGCAGACTCAGGCACGACGCGGCCGTAGTACTCGCTCGTCGCGCCATGCCGCGGCAACCCGGTGCCCCAGATGCTGGGGCCGGCAAAGCCGGCACCGGTATCCGCCAGGCTGTGCAAATGCGCAAGCGGTACGAGCTTGCCTTTGGCGACGCCATGAATGTCGGCAAACTGCGCAAGGATGCTGTGCACGCCCTTGTCGCGCAAGTCCTCCTGCAAGGCAGCGAGCTCGGCCCTCACATTACACCGGCGAGTCGATACGGATCCACGTGGTCTTGAGCTCGGTGTACTTGTCAAACGCATGCAGCGACTTATCGCGCCCAATGCCGCTTTGCTTGAAGCCGCCAAAGGGTACGGTAATGTCATCCTCGTCGTACTGGTTCACGTGTACGGTGCCCGCGCGCAAGGCACGCGCCACGCCGTGTGCCTTATTGATGTCGCGGCTCCACACCGCTGCCTGCAAGCCGTATATGTTGTTGTTGGCCTGGCGTACGACGTCGGCCGCGTCGGTAAAGCTGAGGACGCTCAGCACGGGGCCGAAAATCTCCTCGCGTGCAATCGTCATGTCGTTGGTGACGTTGTCAAACACCGTGGGCTGCACGTAGTAGCCGCCGCTGTCCTTCATCACCTGCTCACCGCCAGCCAGCAGCTTGGCGCCCTCGGCCTTGCCCTTGTCGATGTAGCTCATCACGGTATTGAGCTGGATGTTATCCACGATCGCACCGAGCACGGTTTTGTCGTCCAGCGGGTTGGCCGGCGCAAACTTGGGCACGAGTGCGAGTGCGCGCTCCAAAAACTTCTCTTTGATACTCTCTTCCACAAACAGTCGCGACGGCGCATTGCAGCTTTCGCCCTGATTGAAAAAGATGCTGCTCACCGAAGCCTGCACCGCGCGGTCGAGATCGGGGCAATCGGCAAACACGATGTTGGGCGACTTTCCACCCAGCTCCGTCCACGCGCGCTTGAGGTTGCTTTGACCGGCCATCACGTGAATATGCTTGCCGACTTTGGTGCTGCCGGTAAACGCGATGCAGTCCACGTCCATGTGCAGTGCGAGCGGCGAGCCCGCCTCCTGGCCGTAGCCGGTGACGACATTGAACACGCCCGGCGGAACGCCCGCCTCCAGCGCGATGTCGGCCAGCAGCAACGCGGTCAGCGGAGACTTCTCACTCGGCTTGAGCACCACACTGTTGCCCGCGGCGAGCGCCGGCGCGACCTTCCAGCTGGCCATCAACATGGGATAGTTCCACGGCACGATGGCGCCCACCACACCCAGCGGTTCCCTCGTAATGAGTGCGAGCGCCGTGCTCGGCGTCGGCGCAATCTCGTCGTACACCTTGTCGATCGCCTCGCCAAACCAGCGGAATGTGTTGGCCGCGCTGTTGACGTCGACCGACTTGGCGTACTTCACCGGCTTGCCCATGTCCAGCGTCTCGGTAAGCGCGAGTTGATCTTTGCGCGCAACAATCAAATCGGCAAAGCGGATCATGATCTGCTTGCGCTTGGCCGGCGGCAGACCGCACCAGCGCTTGCTGTCGAACGCGGCACGCGCGGCACGCACTGCGGCGTCGATATCCGCTTCGCCGCAACGCGCCACTTGCGTGAGCACGCGGCCGTCTACCGGTGAAATGCAGTCAAACACTGCACCGCTTACGGCCGCCACACGCTGGCCGTCGATGAGCGCACGACCATCGAATTTCAGTTCCTGAATCGCTGTCAATTCACACCTCACTGCAAAACCAACCAATGCAAACGGGGTTGAGCTTACCGCAACAACCCCGCTGCTACATCCGGATCAATCAATCCTTACGAACTTGATACTGCATGCTCTATAAAAGCATTACTGCTTTATTTATGTGCAGTAACGGCTGCATAGATAGCAGAGTATTCACATCTCTACGCTCATGGGCGCTAGAACTGCACCACCACAGAGCTACCAAACAGCAGGTTGCTCTTCTTGTAGCTGCCGTCTTTGGCGTCTAAGAATGCGGGTGCGCTGGCACGGTCGCTACGAACCTCGAACTTCAGCGAGGTGCTCTGGTTTAGCAGGTAGTTCAAACCCAGCGATAGCGCCGTGCGATTGACGCCACGGTTGATATCGATCGGTTCCCACTCTAGCGAGTCCGCCGCCAACTGCATACCCGGACCGAAGCCATTGCGGCCGTCGGCGCACGGCACCTCGACACGAATGGCTTCGCCCGTCACCGGGTCGGTAGCACCTGTGAGCGTGCCAGCCGTACCGGTGATGCTGCCATCGGGATCACGCTCCAGCACGCTGCAGGTGCCCGCAAGCTGACCGAAGACACCACCGCCGTTCTTTTTGTTATTGATGAAGTCGGCACGCATGATGCCCTGCAGGCGCGGTGTGAACTTGTAGCCCGCCAGCACGGAAGCGGCCGACCACTTCGCCGTCTCGCCGTTCGCCGCAGCCTTCTTCCATTGCCCGGTGCCGAGCTGACCTTGCACCGTCCAATCGCCGCGGATGAAATAAGCATCGATCTCGAACAAGTCGTACTTGTTGGTCTTTTCACGCGAATGCTGACCGGCGAAACCAAAGCCATTGAATTCGCCACGGCTCCAGTCCACGCGGTAGGCAAGCCCCGGTGACTTCTCACCACTGCCCTTGCGCGCCTGGTTGATGTTGCCAAGCATGAAACGACTCCACCACTTGCCGCTGTAAAACTCCATGCCCACGCCACTGTAGAAACTGGGGATGGTGAAATCAAACAGCAGGTTGTGCGTGACGAGTGGCTGCTGGTGCGAAAAGATGTATTCGTAGCCACTCCAGTCGGGGATCTGGCCTGCAATCAAGCGCGTTTGTAAATCCGTCAGGGGCACACTGACGCTGGCCTCATGCACGATAGAGCCAATGTTGTAGCCCGAGTTAGCTGATTTGTGCGGCGCTAGCGTCAAACGCCACTTAGTGTTGCCCTCAGTCTCCTTTTGAATATCGAGCATGGCCTGGCCGAAGTAGCTGTTGTCAAAGCTATAACCGTCTCCGGGGCTTGAGCGCTCGCCGCCATCAAAGTTGTTCAAGAACACGAAGCCCGAGGTATTGGGCCGCTGGCTGTAGATGAAGGTTGGATCGAGCATGCCACTGATCTTGAGCTGCTTCAAACCTGCGGCCTCGAAATTGTCCTCCACCGCTTCGGTTTTGATCTTGATGCGGTTGAACTCTGCAGGATCGACTGCGCCCTGGCCTTGCTGCTGCTTGGCCTCCTGCTCTTCCAACTTCTTTTGTAATGCTTGCAGTTGCGCCTTGAGCGCCTCAAGCTCTTTCTTCAAGTCCGCCGCCGACTGCGCATGCGCCGGGCCATGCGCCGATACCAGCGCGAAGAACGCCGCGCCGAGCGCCGCCGTGAGTTGAGTCTTCATCATCATCGTTTTCATATCATGCCTCCAGTTCTTACCGCCATAGTTGATCTCATCATCATCCATTGATTGCTCTTCTTGATCTGATCGCCGCGCTACCCTGTCTTGAATGCAGCGGCCATTTCCTGTGCACGCCTGCGTTCGGCACGCGCGATCCACAAGCTTCCGATCACCACGCCAATGCTTACCACCGCCACAGTCAGAGTGGCCACCGTATTGACACTCGGGCTCAAGCCCAGCCGCGCACGGCTGAAAATGGTGATAGGCAAGGTGGTGGAGCCAGGGCCGGAGAGAAACGCCGACAGCACCACATCGTCGAGTGACAAGGTAAACGTGAGCAACCAGGCCGAAACCAGCGCCTGTGAGATCAGCGGCAACGTGACCAGGAAAAATACCTGCCACGGGCGGCAACCCAAATCCATGGCGGCCTCTTCGAGTTGCGGATTCATCTCCTGCAAGCGCGACTGCACCACGACAGTTGCGTAAGCCATACCGAGCAGGGTGTGGCCAATCCAGATGGTGAGCATGCCGCGCTCCGGAAAGCCCAGTGCGCGCTGCACGCTCACGAGCATGAGCAACAGCGACAAGCCCACGATCACCTCGGGCATGACGAGCGGCGAATTCACCATGCCCGCCAGCAGAGTACGACCCGTAAAGCGCTTGTAGCGCGTCAGTGCCACGGCGGCGAATGTGCCGAGCACAACCGAGGCGGTAGCCGTGAGAAAAGCAATCTGCAATGACAGCTTGAAGCCGTTGATGATCTCGCGGTCGTTCATCAACTCGCCATACCACTTGAGCGAGAAGCCACTCCAGCTGGTGACGAGGGGGCTGGCATTAAAGCTCAGAAGAATGAGCGTGGCGATAGGCAGGTAGAGAAACACGAAACCAACGAGTAGCCAAACGCGTGACGTGATGAGACCGGCACGGCTGATCATGACCTTGCTCCGCTGCTCTCGGCCTGATACTTGTTGAACAACGCTAGCGGCACGATGATGAGTAGCACCATCACCACCGCTACACTTGCGGCCATGGGCCAGTCGTTGTTGCTGAAAAACTCATCCCACAGCACGCGGCCAATCATCAAGGTCTGCGGCCCCCCCAGCAGCTCGGGAATCACAAACTCACCGACGCAGGGGATGAACACCAGCAACGCGCCGGCGATGATGCCGCTTTTCGACAACGGCACGGTCACCTTCCAGAACGCCACCCAAGGTGTAGCGCCCAAATCCTGAGCAGCCTCCAGCAGCCGCAAATCCATCTTCACCAAGTTGGCGTACAGCGGCAAGATCATGAAAGGGAGATAGGTGTACACCATACCGAGCACCAGCGAGAACGGCGTGTTCATCATCTTGATGGGCTCGCCAATCAGGCCGAGCGCCAGCGCAATATTGTTGAACACTCCGTTGTCGGCCAGCAGCATCTTCCACGCATATACGCGCAGCAGGAATGAAGTCCAGAACGGCAGCATTACCAACATCAGCAAGGCCGGGCGCACCTGCGGGCTGCTGCGCGCAATGAAGTAGGCAAACGGATAGCCGATTAAAAGGCAAATGACAGTGGTGATGGCCGCGTAGCGTAAAGAGATGACATAGGTTTTGAAGTACAGGTCGTCGCTAAAGATCGTGGCATAGGTTGACAGCTTGATCTTCAACTGGATGACGCCATCTCGAAACGTCCATAAATCAGTAAAGCGCACGCCCTCCATCTCTGACACGCTGATCTTGAGTACCACCAGAAAGGGCAGCAGGAAAAACGCCACCAGAAACAGTGCGGGCACGCCGATGACGAAGCGGCGGCCCAGCGCCAGGGCGAAGCGTTGCTTGAAGTTTTGCTGAGTTGTAGCAGCATCGAGCGTCATTGCGTGAGCACCACCATGTCACTGCCGCACCACCACACGTACACCTCGTCACCCCAGGTAAAGCGTGAGTCGTCGTGCCGTGCGGCGTTGGTGTGCGTGACCTTGACGACCGTGCCGGATGCAAGCTTGACGTGATACGTGGTCAGGCTGCCGAGGTAGGCGATGTCCTTGATCTCGCCCTTGGCGCAGTTATAGCCCACCTGCGCGGGTGACTCTCTCTCCTCGTCCTTGGGCGGCTCGTGTTGAATCGACAACTTCTCAGGCCGTACCGCCACGTGTACCGGCATACCCATAGTGCCGGTAATGCCGTGGCTCACATAAAGCGGCGACTCCGGTGTATTGATGATGACGTGGTCTGCCTCATCCACCTCAACTGTGCCTTTGAGCAGGTTGACGTTACCGATGAAGTCGGCCACGAACTTGCAGTTGGGCGTTTCGTAGATGTCGGCCGGCTTGCCCACCTGCAGAATCTTGCCCTCGCTCATTACACCAATACGCGTGGCCATGGTCATGGCCTCTTCCTGATCATGCGTCACCATCACACAGGTCACGCCGACCTGCTCGATGATGTCCACCAGTTCAAGCTGCGTTCTCTCGCGCAGCTTTTTATCGAGTGCGCCCAGCGGCTCGTCCAGCAGCAGCAGCTTGGGGGACTTCGCCAGGCTGCGCGCCAGCGCCACACGCTGTTGCTGCCCGCCGGAAAGCATATGCGGCTTGCGCTTGGCAAAGTTTTTGAGTTGTACCAGCTCCAGCATATGGCTCACGCGCTCGACAATCATGTCGCGCGGCATGCCGTCACGCTTTAAACCGAAGGCTACGTTTTCTTCTACTGTTAGATGCGGAAACAGCGCATAGCTTTGAAACATCATGTTGATCGGCCGTTCATAGGGCGCGAGCACGCCGATGTTCTGCCCCTCCAGCAAAATCTGACCGGAAGTCGGCGACTCAAACCCAGCCAGCATGCGAAGCAAGGTGGACTTACCGCAACCTGAGCTGCCCAAAAGCGCGAATATCTCGCCCTTGGCAATACTCAGGCTGACGTTGTCCACCGCATAAACGTCGCCGAATTGTTTGACGACTGATTTGATCTGCAAGAACGACGCAGCAGGCTGGGAATTCACGAAGTCTCCTGGTTGTTAGTTTTACTGTCACGCAGGCGACGCTCGTGAGCACGCCGCCTGCGCCATTTCCAGCGAGCCGGCTACAGGCCTGTCTTGAACGAGGTGTACACGCGCGTCATCAGGCGGCGGATGTCGTTGTTGATCGCCTTGGGCGCAATCATCTTGGACATCACATCGGGAGGCGGGAACACCGTCGAGTTGCTGGCGACTTCGGGCTTGACGAACTTGCGCGATGCGGAGTTGGGATTGGCGTAGAACACCTTGTTGGTGAGCGATGCGTGCACCTCCGGGCGCAAGATGTAGTCGATAAATTTGTGGGCGTTCTTCGGGTGCGCTGCATCGGCCGGAATGGCCATCATGTCGAAGAACAGGATGCCGCCATTCTTGGGGATCAGGGCCTGAATGTTCTGGCCCGTCTTGCCGTCGATCGCACGCTGGCGGGCAATGTTGATATCGCCACTCCAGCCAAGCGCCAGGCAAATACTGCCGCCGGCCATATCGTTGATATAGCCCGAGCTTGAAAACAGCGTGACGTGCGGGCGAATAGCCTTGAGCACCGTCGCAGCCTCTGAGTAGTCGCTGGGGTTCTTGCTGAATGCGTCCTTGCCCAGGTAGTGCAACACCGCGGGCAGCACTTCGGATGAGCTGTCCAGGAAGCTCACGCCGCAGCTTTTGAGACGGCTGATGTATTTGGGGTTGAACACCAGCTCCCACACATTGTCGGGTAGCGGCTCGTTGCCCAGCACGGCTTTCACTTTGTCCACGTTGATGCCGACCGTGGTGAAGCCCCACAGCCAGTTGACGAGGTGTGCATTGCCCGGGTCGAGGTTGGCAATCTGCCTTTGCGTCGCCTCGTCCAGATTCTTTAAGTTGGGAATCAGGCTCTTGTCGAGCTTGCGCAGCAGACCACCCTCGATCTGCAGGCGGGCCCAGTTGGATGAGGGCACCACGATGTCGTATCCGGTTTTACCGGCCACCAGCTTGGCATGCAGGATCTCGTTGTTGTCAAAGGTGTCGTAGCGCACCTTGATGCCGGTCTCCTTCTCGAAGTTGCGGATGGTGTCTTCGGCGATGTAGTCGGACCAGTTGTAGATGTTGAGGACCTTCTCCTCCTCCTGCGCCAGGCTTGGGCCAGCTGCCAGTGCAATAGCGGCGGCAGCCACAGCAAACACGGCGCGCTTGAACACGAACCCTACAGATGCAACACCAGGCATAAATTTCTCCTCGAGCTATGGGTCAGTTGGCTGACCATCGAAGTTGGGACATTGACACGTTAATTCTCACCAAGCCAATCGTAGCAAGCGGTGCTCTAGGTGCAATTGCTCGTTAGCCCTAGCCTATCACTCCATCAGCGCACTTCATGCACGACACCGGCGCAGCAGTAATGCGCTAGGCCGCAAAGAAGTGCACGGCTGCACTCTGCGGCTTTCCAGATGCTTACCTCGGTGCGTGTTCGGTTTCAGTTGCCCAGCCAACCATTTTTGCGGCATTCCTCGTAGGTCAAATCCAGGCACTTCACGATCAAATTCATCATCTCATCGATCTGCGCATGCGTCATCACCAGCGGCGGCGCGATGATCATGCGGTCACCCACGGCGCGCATGATGAGCCCATTGCGAAAGCAATGACCGCGGCACACCATACCCACCGCCAGTTCGGGGTCGAAGCGTTCCTTCGTCTGCCTGTTCTTCACCAGCACCAGCCCGGCAACAAAGCCACAGGTTTCGGCGCTGCCTACCAGCGGATGCTCGTTGAGCTCGGCATAGCGCTTGGCAAGGTACGGGCCGATGTCGCTGCGCACCCGGCTGGGCAGTTGCTCACGCTCCATGATGCCGAGGTTGGCCAGCGCCACCGCGCACGCCACCGGGTGGCCGCTGTAGGTGTAGCCATGGTTGAACTCCCCGCCTTTTTCAATGAGCGTCTTGGCGACTCTATCGCCCACCATGACGCCACCCAGCGGGATGTAGCCACTCGTTACAGCCTTGGCAAAAGTGACAAGGTCGGGCTTATAGCCGAATTTCTCGAATGCAAACCAGTGTCCTAGGCGGCCAAAAGCGCAGATCACCTCGTCGCTGCACAGCAAGATGCCGTATTTGTTTGCGATGCGTTGAATCTCGGGCCAATAAGTGGCGGGCGGAATGATCACGCCCCCAGCGCCCTGTACTGGCTCGCCGATGAAAGCAGCTACTTTGTCCGGCCCCACAGCGAGGATTTTTTCTTCGAGCCAACCGGCTGCGCGAATGCCAAACTCCTCGGACGTTTCACCGGCCTTGGCCTGCTCGAAATAGTAAGGCTGTTGAATATGTGTGATGTTGGGAATGGGCAAATCGCCTTGTGCATGCATGCCGCTCATGCCGCCAAGCGACGCACCAGCCATGGTGCTGCCGTGGTAGGCATTGAGCCGGCTGATGATGACCTTGCGTTGCGGCTGACCTTCCAAGTCCCAGTAGCGGCGCACCATGCGCACCACCGAGTCGTTGCTCTCGCTGCCCGAACTCGAATAAAACACGCGGCTGAATCCCGAGCCAGCTGGCGCGAGCTGTGCGAGCTTGGCGGCCAGCTCGACCGCAGGGACGTTGGTCGTCTGAAAAAAACTGTTGTAGTAGGGCAGCGTCATGATCTGCTGATGCGCTGCGTCGGCCAGCTCACGGCGGCCATAGCCAACATTGACGCACCACAGGCCGCTCATGGCGTCGAGGATCTTCGCGCCTTCACTGTCCCACACGTAAATGCCATCGGCCTTGGTGATGACGCGCGCACCGCGCGACGACAGATCCTTGAAATCAGTAAACGGATGCAGGAAGTGCGCGCTGTCCTGCAACTGAATATGCTTGGTATCGGTCAAGTCCATACTTACCCCACTATCATGCCTTCAGATGATTAATGATTACCAGCAAATGCATGCTACTATTTGCAGTATCAAACATGAAGGAGCAGATGCTCACGTTCCCAAGGCGAGATCACTTTCATGAACTCGGCGTACTCGACCTCCTTGATTTCGGTGTATACCGTCACGAACTCCTTGCCCAGCACGTCGGCCAGCGCCGGCTCGCGCCGCAGCCACTCAAGCGCCTCACCCATACTGCGCGGAAGCGCGTAGGGGCTCAGATATGCATCGCCCTTCATCTCGGGCTTGGGCTTGATGGCATGCTTCATGCCAAGATAGCCGCAGGCCAGCGTCATTGCCAGCGCAACGTACGGGTTGGCATCGGCACCGATTACGCGGTTCTCGATGCGCCGCGCCTCGGGTCTGCTGATGGGCGAGCGTATGCCCACCGTGCGGTTGTCGTGCCCCCACTCGATGTTGATGGGCGCCGCGGTAAAGCGCGCCAGACGGCGGTAGGAGTTCACGTACGGCGCCACCAGCGCCATTGCGGCGGGTAGATATCGCTGCAGACCGCCAATGTAGTGATAAAACGCCGTGGACGCGCTGCCGTCCTCATTGCTGAAGATGTTACGGCCCGTGTTCGAATCGACGATGCTTTGGTGTACATGCATCGCACTTCCAGGCTCGCCCGCTATCGGCTTGGCCATAAACGTGGCAAACATGTTATGGCGCATCGCGGCCTCACGCACGGTGCGCTTGAAGAAGAACACCTCGTCGGCCAAACCGAGCGGATGGTCGTGAAAGAAGTTGATCTCCATCTGCCCCGCGCCGATCTCGTGAATCAGTGTATCGACGTTCAACTCCATCTGCTCGCAGTACGCGTATATGTCTTCGAACAGCGGGTCGAACTCATTCACAGCGTCAATGCTGTAGGCCTGGCGTGACGTTTCTGCGCGGCCGCTACGGCCCACCGGCGGCACCAGCGGCATGTCGGGATCGGTGTTGCGCGCAACGAGATAGAACTCGAGCTCGGGTGCGACCACCGGGCTCCAGGCCTCGGCAGCATACAAGTCGCACACGCGCTTGAGCACGCTGCGTGGCGCGTAGGGCACAAGGCGCCCGTCGGCAAAAAAGCAATCGTGAATCACCTGCGCTGTCGGATCGACGGCCCAGGGCACGATACGCACCGTGCTGGGGTCGGGCCGCAGGTGCATGTCTTTGTCGGTCGCGTCGATGACGTCGTAGTACGGCCCTTCGGTCGGGAACTCGCCGGTCACACCCATCGCCACCACGATCTCCGGTAGCCGCATGCCACGGTCTTCGGTGAACTTCTCGCGCGGCAAAATCTTGCCGCGTGCCACTCCAGTGAGATCGGGTACCAGGCACTCCACCTCGGTGACGCGCCGCTCGTTGAGCCAGCGCTCCAGATCATTAAAACTCAAATTACCGCGCGCAGTCATGGCGCACCTTCTACTTTCTACGTCGTCATCGTCAAGCGGCGATGCTGAGTCTTCTGTCGTCTCGCAACCGGGCCTGCTGCCGCATCTGGCAGGCCTGGCCGAACGCGCGAAAAATCGCGCGGTATAACGCGGGGGCGTCAGCCTGCCACACCCGCCACTCCGGGTGCCACTGCACGCCGTAGGCAAAGCTACGTGCACCCTCTACACTGAAAGCTTCCACCAAACCGTCAGGCGCAAACGCCTCGGCCTTCAGACCGTGTGCGAGTCGGGCCACGCCCTGGCCATGTAAAGAGTTGACTCTGGCGCTTGTACCTGCGGCCCACTGCTCGAAAACGCTGCCCGGCACAAACCGCACCTCATGATTGGGCGCGTACTGCGCCTCAAGTGTGGCTTGTTTGTCCTCGCGATGGTCGTTCTTGCCAACGACTTCATGTACCTGCTGATGCAGCGTACCCCCCATGGCTACATTCATCTCCTGAAAGCCACGGCATATTCCCAGTAGCGGCACGCCCTGCTGGGTGCATGCACGCACCAATGCAAGCGTGAGCGCGTCGCGCGCCTCGTCCAGCGGCAGACTCGGGTCGGCCACTTCCTCGTCGAAGTGCACAGGGTGAACGTTGGAAGGTGAGCCAGTCAGCATCACGCCATCGACCCCTTGGAGTAGCTCGGCAATGTCGCTCGCATCGGCCAGCGGAAAGCTCACAGGCTGCGCGTCTGCAGCCAGCTTCACCGCACGGGCGTATTTGTCGCCGAGCGTCAAAAAGGGCTGCTGAGCATGTGAATCGCCAAGGTGGCGAATGCACAGCGGCAGCCAGACCAGCGGTTTGCGGCGAGCGCTCATACGTACCTTCCTGCATTGATTGTTGCCGTGGAATTGGCTCAGAATCGGAGCCATTTAACGTAGGTCAAGAGTACCACTCATTTAGCGCAGATCGTTCCCATGTTGTCAGAATTTGTGTCGCGCCAGCTTGCCGCGCACGATGCTTCGCTCCGCCTGACCCGGCATGCGCACCAGGCGCGTCATGCCTTGCACCGCCGCTTGTACGAGGCCTTGCGCCGCGCACTGCTGGAGGGCCATTTGGGCGCGGGCGATAGGCTGCCGTCGAGCCGCGACCTGGCCGCAGACCTGAAGCTGTCGCGCAATACGGTCGTGGCGGCACTGATGCAACTGACAGTGGAAGGCTACCTCGTCAGCCGCGTGGGCAGTGGCACCTACGTCAGCGACAACGTACCGCGCCACACGCGCCACTCGCAGACCAGGCCTTCGCTGACGCGGCATGCGCAACCGCCGCGGCTGTCTCATCGCGGGCAACGGATCACGCAGGAGTTTTGTGCGCATCAGCTTGAAGTACAACCGTTTACCGGGGGTATTGCCGACTTCAGCGCCTTCCCGCTATCGCTTTGGCAACGCCTGCAAAACAAGCACTGGCGCATGAGCTATGCCGAGATGCTCGACTACAGCTACAGCGGCGGCTACCAGCCGCTGCGCCGCGCGGTGGCCGACTATCTGCGGGTGTTTCGCAGCGTACAGCTTGATACGCAGCAAGTCATCATTACCAGCGGCACGCAGCAATCGCTTGAGTTATGTGCGCACATGCTCGCCGACCCCGACGACACGGTGTGGGTAGAAGATCCTGCTTACTGGGGCGCCGTCAAGGCCTTCATCGCCACGGGCCTGAAGCTACATGCGGTGCCTACAGATGCCGAAGGCATAGCACCAGGCGCAGCAGACGACAAAACCAAACCGCGACTGATTTATGTCACGCCGTCGCATCAATACCCCACTGGTGCGGTAATGTCGCTGACGCGCAGGCAGGCGCTGCTGGCTACCGCGCGGCACCACCAATCCTGGATTCTGGAAGACGACTACGACAGCGAATTCCGCTACTCCGGCCCGCCGGTGTCGTCGCTCGAAGGCCTGGACGCCGACGAGCGCGTGCTGTACATGGGCACGTTCTCTAAGGTGATGTATCCAGGCATCAAGCTCGGTTATCTGGTAGTGCCCAAGCCTTTGGTCGAGGCGTTTCAGTGCGGCCACTACGATCTCAACCGTCCTGGCCAGTTACCGGTACAGGCTGCGCTGGCCGAATTCATCGAGCAAGGGCATTTCGCTGCGACCATACGCAAGCTGCGGCAAACCTATGCCGAGCGGCGTGCGGCGCTGCTGGCCGCGCTTAAACCCTGCCTCGAGCGCGGCGCGTACATCAGCGGCGCCGAACAGGGGCTGCATCTGTGCCTGCATCTGCCGCGCGGTTGCAATGACCGTGCAATCGCTGCAAAGGCACGAAGCAACGGGCTGGTGGTGACCGCGCTATCAGACTATTGCCTGAGCCGTAACGACTTGCGCGGACTGGTGATCGGCTATGGCTACGCGCCTTTGCTAGCGATCAAGCAACGGGGTA
>CAYSMM010000020.1:0-4728 GCA_964432095.1 uncultured Burkholderiaceae bacterium
CAGCGCGCTCGTGCTGGTAGCTTAGCCGTTCCTTGCCTTGCACCCGCTCGCCAGGCCTATTCAGCTGATTCAGCTGATTCAACATTAGCTGCGCCGCTCAGGCAGCAAATGACATTGGTAATACCATGGGAAAGGGTATGGCACGCAAAATCTGCTCAAAATCAAGCACTTACAGCACTCGTTCCATCGCGCTTCGGTTGAAACCCTGGTATACTTCATTTTCGCACGACGCCGGTTTTTCCGCTGGCGATCGCAAGTCAACCGCAGTGTGGCTGAAAAAGCAAAAGCTCCAAGCGCACTGGCTAAATTAGGAAGCATTCATGTCCGTTGCAAATATCAATACCGCGCAGATCGTGGCCGACAACGCACGCGGCAAGGGCGACACTGGCAGCCCCGAGGTTCAAGTTGCGCTGCTCACCGCTCGCATCAATGAGTTGACAGGCCATTTCAAAGAGCACAAGAAAGACCATCACGGCCGCCGCGGCCTGCTGCGCATGGTGAGCCGCCGTCGCAAGCTGCTCGACTATCTGAAAGCGAAGGACGCGGACCGTTATACCGCGCTCATCGCTAAGCTGGGCCTGCGCAAGTAAGCCCTGCATCATGCAAGAAGCCTGTGCCTCATTTTTGAGCACGGGCTTTTTGTCTTTACGGGTTCCCGTTTTGACCGCGTAACCGTGTCATTCCAACTGCGCTCACTGCCTGCGAGCGCGGCTGGAATGGCATCGCGATCTTCAAACGGCAAGCCCAGCCACGCGGCCAGGTGATGGCCGCATCATGATTGTTGTTTGGAGAAGATCGATGTTCAATAAAGTCACGAAATCATTCAAGTGGGGCCAGCACACCGTTACCCTGGAGACGGGTGAGATCGCCCGTCAGGCCACCGGCGCCGTGCTGGTGAATATGGACGACACCGTGGTGCTGGCCACTGTGGTGTGCGCCAAAGAGGCCAAGGCGGGCCAGGATTTCTTCCCACTGACCGTGGATTACATCGAGAAGACGTACGCCGCCGGCAAGATCCCGGGCAGCTTCTTTCGCCGCGAGGCCAAGCCGAGCGAGCATGAGACGCTGACCTCACGCCTGATCGATCGTCCTATCCGTCCGCTGTTTCCCGAGGGCTTCTACAACGAGGTGCAGCTCGTGGTTCACGTGCTGTCGCTGAACCCCGAAGTCGACTCAGACATCGCTGCGATGATCGCCTCAAGCGCTGCGCTGAGCGTGGCGGGCATCCCGTTCCAGGGTCCTATCGGCGCAGCGCGTGTGGGCTATATCAATGGGGAGTACGTACTCAATCCTGGCAAAACATTAAGGGCCGAAAGCCAGTTAGACCTGGTAGTAGCCGGTACCGAGACGGCTGTGCTAATGGTGGAATCCGAAGCGCAGCAACTGACGGAAGAGGTCATGCTCGGCGCCGTGGTGTTTGGCCACGATCAGGGCAAGATTGCGATCAACGCCATTCACGAGCTGGTGCGCGACGCAGGCAAGCCCGAGTGGCAGTGGACGCCACCGGCCAAGGACGAGGCATTCATCAGCAAGGTCAAGGATCTGGCTGAAGCCGGCCTGCGCAGCGCTTACCAGATCACGCAAAAGCAGGCCCGCACGCAAGCCGTGCGTGCTGTCAATGCTGACGTGAAGGCCAAACTGACCGAGCACGGCGTGGAGTTCGACGACGCCAAGCTCGCCGAATTGCTGTTCGGCCTAGAGGCCAATATCGTGCGCAGCCAAATCCTGGCGGGTGAGCCGCGCATTGACGGCCGCGACACCCGCACCGTGCGCCCCATCAGCATCCGCACCAGCCTGTTGCCACGCACGCACGGCAGCGCACTGTTCACGCGTGGCGAGACGCAAGGCCTCGTCGTCACGACGCTGGGCACCAAGCAAGACGAGCAGAACATCGACGCGCTGGCCGGCGAGTATGCCGACCGCTTCATGTTCCACTACAACATGCCCCCGTTCGCCACTGGCGAAACCGGCCGCGTCGGCAGCCCCAAGCGCCGTGAAATCGGCCATGGCCGCCTCGCAAAGCGCGCGTTGATTGCGGTGCTACCGTCTGCCACCGAATTCCCATACTCGCTGCGCGTGGTCAGCGAGATCACCGAGTCCAACGGCTCCTCATCCATGGCATCGGTGTGCGGCGGCTGTTTGTCCATGCTCGACGCCGGCGTGCCACTCAAGGCACACGTCGCCGGCATTGCCATGGGCCTGATCAAAGAGGGCAACCGCTTTGCGGTGCTCACCGACATCCTGGGCGACGAAGATCACTTGGGCGACATGGACTTCAAGGTGGCGGGCACGGCCAACGGCATTACTGCGCTGCAGATGGACATCAAGATCACCGGCATCACCAAAGAGATCATGCAAGTGGCACTGGCGCAAGCCAAAGAAGCGCGCCTGCATATTCTCGACAAGATGATTCAGGCCATGGGTGGCCATCGCGAAGAGCTGTCTGTGCACGCTCCGCGCCTGTACACCATGAAGATCAACCCCGAGCGCATTCGCGACGTGATCGGCAAGGGCGGCGCCACCATCCGTGCGTTGACCGAGGAAACCGGTACGCAAATCGACATTCAGGACGACGGTGTCGTAACGATTGCCTCTACTGATGGCGAGCGCGCGATGGAAGCCAAGCGCCGCATCGAAATGCTGACGGCCGAGCTGGAAATGGGCAAGGTGTACGAAGGCACCGTGCTCAAGCTGCTGGAGTTTGGCGCCATCGTGAGCATCTTCCCCGGCAAGGACGGACTGCTGCACGTGAGCCAGATTTCCGACCAACGTATCCGCAGCGTCGCCGACTTTGTGGCCGAAGGCCAGACATTGCGCGTCAAAGTGATCGAGCTGGATGACAAGGGCCGCTGCCGCCTGACGGCCAAGGGCATCGAGCAGGCGGGCGGCAAGCAACTGGTGGATATGCCCATCAATAACGGCAACGCACAAGCTGCTCAGCAACAACAGCAGCAGCAACAGTAGTCGCTTTGAATCAATGATACTCCAGTTAGTAATATGTCGTCTCTGCTTATTCATAAACCAGAGACGGCAATATACAAGGTGAAGTATCATTGATTTCGGATTTGACTCTGCGTTACTTTCCAAAAAAACAAATCGCTCAGCAACGCCAACACGTTCCTGCATGAAAGCCATTGAGATTTCCGCACCTGGCGGCCCCGAGGTATTGCGCCTCGTGGAGCGGCCCACGCCCGTGCCGAGCGCAGGTGAGGTGCTGATCAGCGTCAAAGCTTCCGGCGTCAACCGGCCCGACGTTTTACAGCGTCAAGGCCTGTACCCCGTGCCGCCCGGTGCGAGTGACTTGCCTGGCCTGGAGGTCGCCGGCACGGTGGCTGCCGTAGGCGAGGGCGTCACGCAATGGCAGGTGGGTGATTTGGTTTGTGCGCTCACGCCCGGTGGCGGCTACGCGGAGTTCTGCATAGCGCCGGCGGGTCATTGTCTGCCAGTGCCTGCGGGCCACTCGATAATCGAGGCGGCCGCGTTGCCCGAAACGTTTTTCACTGTGTGGCATAACGTGTTTGAACGCGGCGCGCTCAAAGCCGGCGAATCGCTGCTGGTGCAAGGCGGCGCAAGCGGCATTGGTACCACAGCCATTCAGTTGGCCAAGGCGTTTGGCGCCAGGGTGATCGTCACCGCGGGCGCCGACGAAAAATGCGCCGCCTGTGTGGCGCTTGGCGCCGACAAGGCCGTGAACTACAAAACGCACGATTTTGTAGCAGAAGCGCTGACGTTTACTGGCGGCAAAGGTGTGGATGTGGTGCTCGACATGGTGGCAGGCAGCTACGTGCCGCGTGAGCTGGAGTGCCTGGCCGAAGACGGCAGACTCGTCATCATCGCACTGCAAGGCGGTGCAAAAGCCGAGCTGAACTTCGGCACTCTCATGCGCAAGCGTCTGACAGTGACCGGTTCGACACTACGGCCGCGCACGTCGGCTGTAAAGGCTGCGATCGCAACTGCGCTGCGCAAGTCGGTGTGGCCGTTGCTGGAGCAGGGCCGATGCAAACCGCCGATCTACCGTGTGCTGCCTGCGCAGCAGGCGGCGCTTGCCCATGCGCTGATGGAAAGCAGCGTCCACGTGGGCAAGATCATGCTGGATTGGCAGCCTGCGTAACAGGGTTACGGAGTGCAGCAAGGTAGAATGCGAAGTTTTGTTCAACGAACACGATGCGTAAACTCATAGCAGGCAACTGGAAGATGAACGGCACGAGCCAGGCCAATGCGGCTTTGCTCGCGTCCTTGTCGGCTGCGCGGTTTGATCGTGCATCGCTGGCCGTTTGCGTACCGTTTGTTTATGTGCCGCAGTCGCAGGCCGCACTGCAAAGCAGCGCGGTGGCAATAGGCGCGCAGGATTGCTCCGCGCACGCATCGGGCGCGTACACCGGTGAGGTCTCGGCTGCAATGCTCAAAGACGTAGGCTGCAGCTATGTGATCGTCGGCCATTCCGAGCGCAGGCAGTACCACGGTGAGAGCGATGCACTCGTGGCGGCCAAGGCCGGTGCAGCGCTGGATGCCGGGCTCACGCCCATCGTGTGTGTCGGCGAAACCCTCGCGGAGCGCGAGGCCGGTCAGACGATGTCAGTAGTGTCACGCCAGTTGGGCGTGGTGCTGGCAGCGTTGCAGGCTCGCGCTTCGAAAACTGTCGTGGCGTATGAGCCTGTCTGGGCCATAGGCACCGGCAAGGTGGCTACGCCTGCGCAAGCGCAGGAAGTGCATGCTGCGATACGTGCG
>CAYSMM010000020.1:4738-9597 GCA_964432095.1 uncultured Burkholderiaceae bacterium
GCTCAGAGGCTGCCGAAGCCGTCCGCATCCAGTACGGCGGCAGCATGAAGCCCGACAACGCGGCTGAGCTGCTCGCACAAGCGGACATTGACGGCGGTTTGGTGGGCGGCGCGTCGCTCAAAGCGGCTGATTTTTTGGCAATCGCAGCGGCGGCTTAGCAAGCTACGGTCAGCAATTGCGGTTGAGTTTGGTTAAAGGGGTAATGAGATGAATTGGATGTGGACGGCCGTACTCACGGTTCAACTATTGAGCGCATTGGTGATGGTGGGTTTGATCCTCTTGCAGCATGGCAAGGGCGCAGACGCCGGCGCGTCGTTTGGCAGCGGCTCTGCTGGCAGCGTGTTTGGGGCGGCCGGCTCGGCCAACTTTCTGAGCCGCTCAACTGCCGTGTGCGCCACCGTGTTTTTTGTATGCACACTTGGCCTTGCCTATTTGTCCACCGTCAATACCACGCCCAAGGCTGGCGGCGGTGTGATGGAAGGCTTGAGCGTACCAGCAGCACCGGCCTCTGCGCCGGCCAGCAATGCGAACCAGATTCCCGGGAATGCTTCGCCTTCAGCAGCGCCTGCGGCACCGGCTCAAGCTGCGTCACAACCCGCGCAGAAGTCCAACGAAATTCCCAAGTAACGAGTTTGTGGCACGCCGGGGAATTCGAGCAAACCGAACCGCCGACGCGCTACAATCTTGTGCTGTAGCGTGCGTAAATCCCTCAAGCCGCTACACAGTATTCAACAATGCCGACGTGGTGAAATTGGTAGACACGCTATCTTGAGGGGGTAGTGGCGAAAGCTGTGCGAGTTCGAGTCTCGCCGTCGGCACCAGCAGACGAGTTTGACTGGTGTGTAAAACAAAGCGTGAGGAGAGAGCAGACCTTTCCCGCGCTTTTTTTGTGCGCCACGTGAACGATGCGGAACAACGGACTGCGCAGACAAGGAATACAGAGGACGCCCATTCATCATGAACCTTTCTGAGTATCTACCTGTGTTGTTGTTCATCCTGGTTGGCGTGCTCATTGGAGTGGTGCCGCAGGTGCTGGGCAAACTGCTCGCTCCCAGCCGCCCTGACGCTGAAAAGAATTCTCCTTACGAATGTGGCTTTGAGGCCTTTGAAGATGCGCGCATGAAGTTTGACGTGCGCTATTACCTCGTCGCCATCCTGTTCATTTTGTTCGACCTAGAAATTGCATTCTTCTTCCCTTGGGCGGTGGCGTTCAAGGAAATAGGTGCGACAGGGTTGATTGCCGGTTTTGTTTTTCTCGCCATTTTGACTGTTGGCTTTGTCTATGAGTGGAAAAAGGGCGCGCTCGATTGGGAATAGGCTGAGCCAATCCACTAGTGACCAGCGGCAATCTGATGAATGCTAAGGGTATGAAATGAGTATCGAAGGCGTTTTCAAAGAGGGCTTTATCACCACAACCGCCGACGCCGTGTTCAACTGGACGCGCACCGGCAGCCTATGGCCCATGACCTTTGGACTGGCTTGCTGCGCTGTTGAAATGATGCACGCCGGTGCGTCGCGCTACGACCTTGACCGCTTCGGCATCGTGTTTCGTCCAAGCCCGCGTCAGAGTGACCTGATGATTGTGGCCGGTACTTTGTGCAACAAGATGGCACCTGCGCTGCGCAAGGTGTACGACCAGATGAGCGAGCCGCGCTGGGTGCTGTCTATGGGTTCATGCGCTAACGGCGGAGGGTATTACCACTACAGCTACTCAGTTGTGCGCGGCTGCGATCGCATAGTTCCGGTAGATGTTTACGTTCCAGGATGTCCGCCCACGGCCGAGGCGCTGTTGTACGGGCTGATTCAGCTGCAGCAGAAGATCCGCCGCACTTCCACCATTGCCCGTTGATCGTCACGTAGCCAACACCATGTCAGCCAAACTTGATCTACTTGAGCAATCCGTTCGCGAGGTGCTAGGCGACACATTGAAGTCGCTCAAGCGTGCAATGGGCGAGTTGACGGTCGAAGTCAGCAGTGCCGATTTTCACAGCGCCTGCATAGCGCTGCGCGACCACACATCCACAGCGTTCGAACAACTGATTGATCTTTGTGGCGTTGATTACTCGGATTACAAGAACACCGAGTGGGGTGGCCAGCGCTTTGCCGTGGTGTTGCACCTGCTGTCAGTGTCTAAGAACTGGCGCTTGCGGATCCGTAGCTTCTGTGATGACGACGATATGCCGATTATTGCAAGTGTCTCAGACGTCTGGAGCGCGGCAAACTGGTTTGAGCGCGAGGCCTTTGATTTGTATGGCATTCTGTTTGACGGTCATGTCGATTTACGGCGCATCCTTACGGACTATGGCTTCATAGGCCACCCTTTCCGCAAGGATTTTCCGCTCTCCGGACATGTGGAGATGCGATACGACCCCGAGCAAAAGCGCGTGATCTATCAACCTGTGACGATTGAGCCTCGCGAAGTAACCCCGCGCATCGTGCGTGAAGAGGGTTACGGCAGACTGAAGCATTGAGGTGGTGCATGGCTGAGATCAAAAATTACACGCTCAACTTTGGTCCGCAGCACCCCGCGGCGCATGGCGTTTTACGCCTGGTGGTGGAGCTTGACGGCGAGGTGATTCAGCGCGCTGACCCGCACATCGGCCTGCTGCATCGCGCGACCGAGAAACTCGCAGAGAACAAGACCTACATTCAGTCGTTGCCTTACATGGATCGCTTGGACTATGTGTCCATGATGTCCAACGAGCACGCTTACTGCCTGGCGATTGAGAAACTGCTCGGCGTGGACGTGCCGGTTCGCGCGCAATACATCCGCGTGATGTTTGCCGAGATCACGCGCTTGCTCAATCATCTGCTGTGGCTGGGCTGCCATAGCCTTGATTGCGGCGGCATGACGACGTTTCTTTACTGCTTTCGTGAGCGTGAAGACTTATTCGACATGTACGAGGCCGTGTCCGGCGCACGCATGCATGCGGCATATTTCCGTCCGGGCGGTGTGTATCGCGACCTGCCCGACGCGATGCCGCAGTACAAGGCGTCGAAGATCCGCAATGCCAAGGCTATCGAAGAGCTGAATGCTAATCGTCAGGGTTCCCTGCTTGATTTCATCGAGGACTTCACGAAGCGTTTCCCGGCATATGTCGATGACTATGAAACACTGCTGACTGACAACCGCATCTGGAAGCAGCGTACCGTTGGCATTGGCGTGGTCTCGCCTGAGCGAGCCAAGAATCTGGGTTTCACGGGAGCTATGCTTCGCGGCAGCGGCGTGGCATGGGATTTGCGCAAGCAGCAGCCTTATGACGTGTACGACGAGATGGATTTCGACGTACCCGTGGGGGTGAATGGCGACTGCTACGACCGCTACCTGGTTCGCGTGGAGGAGATGCGTCAATCCAATCGCATCATTCAGCAATGCGTGAGCTGGCTTCGCAACAACCCTGGCCCGGTGATCACAAGCAACCATAAAGTTGCGCCTCCCAGCCGGGTCAGCATGAAGTCGGGCATGGAAGATTTGATCCACCACTTCAAGCTGTTCACCGAGGGCTTCCATGTGCCCGAAGGTGAGGCGTATGCCGCCGTAGAGCATCCCAAGGGCGAGTTTGGCATCTACATCATCAGCGATGGCGCGAACAAACCGTACCGACTGAAGATTCGCGCGCCTGGCTTTCCGCACCTGGCAGCTATGGACGAAATGAGTCGCGGCCACATGATTGCAGATGCCGTGGCGGTGATTGGCACGATGGATATTGTTTTTGGCGAGATCGACAGGTAATGATGACCGACAGCATCAAGCAACGTTTCGACCGCGAGGTCGCAAAGTACCCGGCAGATCAAAGGCAGTCTGCTGTGATGGCCTGCTTGACCATCATGCAGGGGGAGTATGGGTATATTTCCGAGCAGTCAGTCTTGGCTGTAGCCGAATACCTTGGCATGCCTCCGATTGCGGTGCACGAGGTTGTAACTTTCTACAACATGTACAACCAGCAACCGGTGGGCAAGTACAAGCTCAACGTGTGCACCAATCTGCCCTGCCAGTTGCGTGGTGCAGATGCGGCGTTGGCCTACCTCGAGCGCAAGCTGGGTGTTGCCATGGGTGAGACTACGCCCGACGGTACTTTTACCTTGCAGCAGTGCGAGTGCCTGGGTGCGTGCGCTGATGCGCCCGTGATGCTGGTGAATGACCTGACGATGTGCAGCTTCATGAGTCACGACAAATTAGACCAGTTGATCGACGGGCTGAAGAATGCGGAGGCCAACGGATGAAACCCGAGCAAGTACTGTCGCAGTTTCAGTCTACTGGTGTGCAAACCTGTTTTCATGGTCGTCATATCAGCCCACAGATCTACGCAGGCTTAGACGGCAGCAACTGGCGGCTGAAAGATTACGAAGCCCGTGGCGGTTACCAGGCGCTGCGCAAGATTCTGGGTAAGGATGGCGGCGAAGGTATGACAGCCGATCAGGTGATTGCCGAGGTCAAGGCATCCGCTTTGCGTGGCCGCGGCGGTGCCGGCTTTCCCACGGGTTTGAAGTGGAGCTTCATGCCGCGGCAGTTTCCTGGGCAGAAGTTTCTGGTGTGCAATTCTGACGAAGGCGAGCCCGGCACCTGTAAAGACCGCGACATTCTGCAGTTCAACCCGCATATCGTGATCGAGGGTATGGCGATTGCTGCCTACGCCATGGGCATCAGCGTGGGCTACAACTACATCCATGGTGAAATCTTCAAGACCTACAAACGTTTTGAAGAGGCGTTGGAAGAGGCCCGTGCCGCCGGCTTACTGGGCAACAACATTCTTGGCAGCAGCTTCAGTTTTCAGTTGCATGCATTTCATGGTTTCGGCGCCTATATCTGCGGCGAAGAAACCGCACTGCTCGAATCGCTGGAGGGCAAGAAAGGCCAG
>CAYSMM010000020.1:9611-15243 GCA_964432095.1 uncultured Burkholderiaceae bacterium
ACGGTTTGTATGGCAAACCGACGACCATCAACAATACTGAGACGTTTGCGGCCGTTCCCTGGATCATCAATCATGGCGGGCAGGCTTATCTCGAAATTGGTAAACCCAATAACGGTGGCACCAAGCTCTTCAGCGTGAGCGGCGACGTGGAGCGGCCCGGCAACTATGAGGTGCCGATGGGTACTCCATTTTCCAAGCTGCTTGAGCTTGCAGGGGGCGTTCGTACCGGGCGCAAGCTCAAGGCTGTGATTCCTGGCGGATCGTCCATGCCGGTATTGCCTGCCGACATCATGATGAGTTGCGACATGGACTACGACTCCATCTCCAAAGCTGGCTCCATGCTCGGCTCAGGCGCAGTGATCGTGATGGACGATTCGCGTTGCATGGTCAAGTGCCTGCTGCGCCTGTCGTACTTCTACATGCACGAAAGCTGCGGCCAGTGTACTCCGTGCCGCGAAGGCACGGGCTGGTTGTGGCGCGTGATCGATCGTATCGAGCATGGTCAGGGGCGGGCTGAAGATTTGGATTTGCTCAACAGCGTGGCCGACAACATTCAGGGCCGTACGATCTGCGCTCTGGGAGACGCAGCGGCCATGCCGGTGCGCGCAATGATCAAACACTTCCGTAGCGAATTTGAACATCACATCGAGCACAAGACCTGCATGGTCAATATGCCGGCTGTGGCGGCTTGAGGTTGCAATGGTTGAAGTAGAAATCGACGGTCAGAGAGTTGAAGTGCCTGAGGGCAGCATGGTGATGCATGCCTGCAGCAAACTGGGCACCTATGTTCCGCACTTTTGCTACCACCCCAAACTGAGCATTGCTGCCAACTGCCGTATGTGTTTAGTGGACGTCGAAAAGGCGCCCAAGCCCATGCCCGCGTGCGCCACACCGGTGTCGCAAGGCATGATCGTGCGTACCAAGAGCGACAAAGCCATCAACGCACAAAAAGGCGTGATGGAGTTCCTGCTGATCAATCATCCGCTGGACTGCCCGATCTGCGACCAGGGCGGTGAGTGCCAGTTGCAAGACCTGGCGGTGGGGTACGGTGCGAGCGCGTCGCGCTATACCGAGGAGAAGCGCGTGGTGTTCCACAAAGACGTGGGCCCGCTCATCAGCATGGAAGAGATGAGTCGCTGCATTCACTGCACGCGCTGCGTACGCTTTGGCCAGGAGGTTGCGGGCGTCATGGAGCTGGGCATGGCGCACCGCGGTGAGCATTCTGAAATCACCACTTTCGTTGGCATGAGTGTAGACAGCGAGCTTTCGGGCAACATGATCGACATTTGTCCTGTGGGCGCGCTCACCAGCAAACCTTTTCGCTACAGCGCGCGTACCTGGGAGCTGTCACGCCGCAAGAGTATCAGCCCGCACGACAGCACTGGCGCCAACCTCGTCGTGCAGGTCAAGCAGAACAAGGTGATGCGCGTGGTGCCGCTGGAAAATGAGTTGGTCAATGAGTGCTGGATCTCCGACCGTGATCGCTTCAGCTACGAAGCACTCAATGGTGCAGAGCGTCTTACGCAGCCCATGATCAAGCGCAACGGTCTGTGGACAACGGTGGATTGGCAAGAGGCCTTGAGCTTCACGGCAGATCGTCTCAAAGCGGTAATAGCATCAAATACAGCCAGCAGTATAGGGTCTTTGCTGGCAGTCAATAGTACTCTTGAAGAGCTATACTCCCTGTCTAAATTGATGAAGGGCTTGGGCTCTGCAAACATTGACTTTCGCTTGCGCTCGCAGGCGTCAAGCCTTGACGTGGGCCGCAAAGGCGCCCTGTGGCTTGGGCGGGATATTGCGTCCTTGTCCAGCTTGCAACGTGCGCTGATCGTGGGTTCATTCCTGCGCAAGGATCACCCGCTGTTCTCGGCCAGGCTGCGCCACGCAGCGCGCAAGGGCGCACAAATCAATCTGATCCACGTGGCCGACGATGACTTGCTGATGCCGGTGCACGGCAAGGCAATCGTGCCGCCAAGCGGTATCGAGCATGCGTTGGCAGAACTCGCGGTGGCTGTTGCCGCGCAAAAAGGCGTTGCGGTACCCGACGCACTGGTGAGTGTTCAAGCCGGGGACGAGGCGCAGAAGATCGCCAAGTCATTGCTCGGCGGTGAACGCAAAGCGGTGTTGCTGGGCAATCTCGTCGCCAACCATGCAGATGCGCTGCAACTGCTTGCGTTGGCGCAGTGGATAGCCGATCAAACCGGCGCAAGCTGCGGCTTCTTCGGTGATGGAGCCAATGCGGTAGGCGGCTACGTTGCCGGGGCGGTGCCAGGTGAGGGCGGTATGAATGCTGCAGCCATGCTCAAGCAGGGCATGAAGGCATTCATTCTGCTCCACGCCGAGCCGGAGTTTGACAGCGCCATGGGTGCTGAAGCCATCAAGGCCATGCACGCTGCTGACTTTGTGGTTGCGATGTCGCCCTTTAAGCACTCTGCGCAAAGCTATGCCGACGTGCTGCTGCCCATCAGCCCGTACACGGAGACATCAGGTACATTCGTTAACGCCGAGGGCAGGGCGCAGAGTTTTCATGGTGTGGTCAAGCCACTGGGCGACACACGTCCGGGCTGGAAGGTGCTGCGTGTGCTGGCCAACCTGCTAGGCGTTCCGGGCTTTGACTATGAGTCTACCGAGTCGATTCGCAACGAGGCTTTGGGCGCAGGTGATATCGCTTCCCAGTTGTCAAACGCCACGACGATGCCAATTCGCACCCCTAAGCGCGCCGGCGATGCAGTTGAGCGTGTGGCGGACGTGCCCATCTACTGTTCAGATGCCATCGTGCGCCGCGCACCCGCGCTGCAGGCTACGGCCGATGCGCAACTGCCTGCGGTGCGCGTGTCCCCCGCGCTGTGGAGCGCCATGGGTTTGAACGGCTCGGCAACCCTGCGCATCCAGCAAGGCGGGGGTGAAGTCACATTGCCTGCGGTTGCAGATGCGCGGCTTGCGGGCAAAACCATTCGCCTGCCTAGCGCTCACGGCTTGACAGCGGCGCTTGGGGCTGAAGCGGCGCTGATTACTGTGGAGAAGGTGTGATGCTCGATTCAGTCATCACCACCGCAAACGCCTACGGCACGCAACTGCTGGGTGCGCCCGTATGGCAGGGGCTCATTTCTGTAGTGTGGACGCTGATCAAGATCATCGCAGTCGTCGTACCGCTCATGCTATGCGTGGCCTACCTCACTTTATGGGAGCGCAAGGCGATCGGCTGGATGCAGGTGCGCATGGGTCCCAATCGAGTGGGCCCCTTAGGGCTGTTGCAGCCCATTGCCGACGGCTTCAAGCTGTTGATGAAGGAAATCATCGTCCCCCAAGCGGCCAATCGCTGGCTGTTCGTGATGGCGCCGGTCATGACCATCATGCCCGCGATGGCGGCTTGGGCGGTCATTCCCTTCGGGCCCGATGCAGCACTGGCCAACATCAACGCTGGCCTGCTGTTCCTGCTGGCGATCACCTCGTTGGAGGTTTATGGCGTCATCATCGCAGGATGGGCCTCGAACTCAAAATATGCATTTCTGGGTGCCATGCGCGCATCAGCGCAGATGGTGAGCTACGAGATCGCCATGGGATTTGTGTTCGTGATTGTGCTCATGGTCAGCGGCACACTCAGTATCTCCGGCATTGTTGAGACCCAAACGAAGGGTTACTTTGCCGGCATTGGGTTGAGCTTTTTGTCTTGGAATTGGTTGCCGCTACTTCCCATATTCGTGGTGTACGTCATTTGTGGCATAGCAGAAACCAACCGCCACCCATTTGACGTGGTCGAGGGCGAATCTGAAATCGTTGCTGGTCACATGGTTGAGTACTCAGGTATGAGCTTTGCCATGTTTTTCCTCGCTGAATATGCCAACATGATTCTCATCTCCGCACTGGCCTCCATCATGTTCCTCGGTGGCTGGGCTGCACCTGTCAGTTTCTCGTTGCTTGGTATCAGGACGCCGCAGTTCATTGTGGACACGATGTGGCTGTGGAACTGGTTCTGGTTGTTTGCCAAGACCTTTGCCGTTGTGACCATTTTCATTTGGGTGCGTGCCACATTCCCGCGTTACCGCTACGACCAGATCATGCGTTTGGGTTGGAAGATTTTCATTCCTCTTACGCTGGTGTACTTGGTTTTCGTGGCGCTGTGGATGGTATCGCCGCTCAATATTTGGAAGTAATCAAGGGAAGTCATCATGGGTGTATCCGCTTTCCGCGAATTTGCAAGCTCGTTCATGCTGGGTGAGCTGGCCAAGGGGCTCGCCCTCACTGGCAAACACATGTTCAAGCGCAAGATCACGGTGCAATTTCCCGAGGAAAAGACGCCGCTGTCGCCCCGCTTTCGTGGCTTGCATGCCCTGCGTCGTTACGAGAATGGCGAGGAGCGTTGCATCGCCTGCAAGCTGTGCGAAGCGGTCTGCCCGGCTATGGCCATCTCAATTGAGAGTGAGCAGCGCGCCGACGGTACGCGTCGCACCACGCGCTACGACATCGACCTGACCAAGTGCATCTTCTGTGGCTTCTGTGAGGAGAGTTGCCCTGTGGACAGCATCGTCGAGACGCATTTCTTTGAATACCACGGTGAGAAGCGAGGTGACTTGTACTTCACGAAAGACATGCTGCTCGCTGTGGGTGACCGTTATGAGAAGGAAATCGCGGCAAACCAGGAGGCAGATGCAGCGTACCGTTAGCGTCTTTACAGGTGCGGCCCACAGCCCTCACGCTAGACGCTGATTGCGTAAGCAGGGTATACATCAATAAAAGAAAACATGGATATCAAGACCGGCTTGTTTTACATCTTTGCAGCACTGCTGGTGCTGGCTGCGTTGCGCGTCATTACTGCCCGCAACCCGGTTCATGCAGCACTGTTCCTAGTACTTTCATTCTTTTCGGCTGCCTGCATCTGGATGCTGCTGCAGGCAGAGTTTTTGGCCATCTCACTTGTGCTTGTGTATGTAGGTGCAGTGATGGTGTTGTTCTTGTTCGTGGTCATGATGCTTGACATCAACCTCGACAAACTGCGGCAAGGCTTCTGGAAGGTGTTGCCGCTTGCTGCTGCCATTGGCATTGTGGTGGTGGCACAGATTGCAGCAGTGGTCTACGCCACGTTTTCTGCAACAAAGCCGGCTACCGCGTCAGCCAGTAGTGTGGATAACACCAAGGCTTTGGGAATTTTGCTTTACAGTAACTACGTCTACCCGGCGCAAGTCGCAGCAGTCGTCTTGCTGGTCGCAATCATTGCGGCCATCGCACTGACGCTACGCCGCCGCAAGGATGCCCGCTACATGGACGCCAGCGACCAAGTCAAGGTGAAGGCGCAAGACCGTGTCCGCATCGTCAAGATGCAGCCCGAGGAGAAGCAGTAATGTGGGATTCGCTGAGCCTCGGACACTTCTTGGTTTTGGGAGCGGTTCTATTTGCCATCTCCATTGTCGGTATCTTCCTGAACCGCAAGAACATCATTGTGCTGCTGATGGCAATCGAATTGATGCTGCTTGCCGTCAACACTAACTTTGTGGCATTCAGTCATTACCTGGGCAATATGGACGGCCAGGTATTCGTGTTCTTCATTCTGACGGTTGCAGCTGCCGAGTCGGCCATTGGTTTGGCCATTCTGGTCATTTTGTTCCGCAACCTTGCCACGATCAACGTGGACGAG
>CAYSMM010000021.1:0-11370 GCA_964432095.1 uncultured Burkholderiaceae bacterium
ATGCCAGTTACTGCTCTATTTATGGGCAGTGAAGGCATGTTACAGGCTGTAGTACATGTCGAACTCGACTGGATGCGTGGTCATGCGGAAGCGGGTGACCTCTTCCATCTTCAGCTCCAGGTAGGCTTCGATCATGGTTTCAGTAAACACGCCGCCCTTGGTGAGGAAGGCGTGGTCTTTTTCCAGATGCTCCAGAGCTTGGTCGAGCGAGCTGCACACAGTCGGGATTTTTGCGTCCTCTTCAGGCGGCAGGTCATACAGGTTCTTGCTGGCGGCCTCACCGGGGTGGATTTTGTTTTCCACGCCGTCCAGACCAGCCATCAGCATGGCGCTGAAAGCCAGGTAGGGGTTGGCAGTGGGGTCGGGGAAACGCACCTCGATACGGCGCGCCTTGTCGCTTTGCACGTACGGCACACGGATGGAAGCCGAGCGGTTGCGGGCTGAGTAAGCCAGCTTCACGGGCGCCTCGAAGCCGGGCACCAGGCGCTTGTAGCTGTTGGTGCCGGGGTTGGTAATGGCATTGAGCGCGCGGGCGTGCTTGATGATGCCGCCGATGTAGTACAGCGCAAAATCCGACAGACCCGCATAGCCGTTACCTGCAAACAGGTTCTTTCCGTCTTTCCACACCGACTGGTGCACGTGCATGCCGCTGCCGTTGTCGCCCACTACGGGCTTGGGCATGAAAGTCGCCGTCTTGCCATACGCATGCGCCACGTTGTGCACCACGTACTTGAGCACTTGCAGCCAGTCTGCACGCTCGACCAGCGTGCTGAATTTGGTGCCGATTTCGCATTGACCGGCGCCTGCCACCTCGTGGTGGTGCACTTCGACGGGCACACCCAGATCCTCGAGGATCATGCACATTTCGCTGCGAATGTCTTGCAGGCTGTCCACTGGCGGTACGGGGAAGTAGCCGCCCTTGACGGCCGGGCGGTGCGCGAGGTTACCGCCTTCGAGTTTCTCGCCCGTGGCCCAGGAGGCCTCCTCAGAGTCGATCTTCACGAAGCTGCCGGACATATCGACATTCCAGCGCACCTGGTCGAAGATGAAGAACTCGGGCTCGGGGCCGAAGTAAGCCGTGTCACCAATGCCGCTGGCCTTTAGGTAGGCCTCGGCACGCTTGGCGATGCTGCGCGGGTCGCGGTCATAGGGCTTGCCATCGCCCGGCTCGAGCACGTCGCAGCTGATCATCAGGGTGGACTCTTCGCGGAACGGATCCATGCGCGCGGTGCCGGCATCGGGCATCAGCAGCATGTCGGAGGCTTCGATACCCTTCCAGCCAGCGATAGACGAGCCGTCGAACGCGTGGCCGTCTTTGAACTTGTCCTCGCTGAATTGTGAGACCGGCACCGAGACGTGCTGCTCCTTGCCGCGGGTATCGGTAAAGCGAAAGTCCACGAACTTGACTTCGTTGTCCTTCACTAGTTTCATCACGTCTGCGACGGACTTGGGCATCTTCAAATCTCCTAGTTGATTCCTGTTGATCGGTCAATGGTTTTCTGCGGCATGAATGCACGTAGCCGTGAATTGTGCGTTGGCTGCTTGACGGCTCGCTGACCCTCGGCCGGGCACACTCAATTGGTCTACTTTAGCAGCTTCCATGCCTGTGATTGGTGCAGCGCCATGACGCTCACTGAAACTAAATTAGCCTCGGCACCGATTCGGCATGCACCGCGAATGTGCACGTAAAATGCTAGCGCACCAACTCGGGGCCTGTGCGGGCATCGAGCTTGCTCAGGCCCTCTTTCAGTGCATTGAAGGCCGTCAGCGTCAATTCTGGCGCGCCCTTCACACCCAGGTCGATATGGCGGCCGTACTCGGGGTGATCTACGCTCGGCAGGCTGAACACCTTGACGCCGGGAAAGCGCGCTTCGATCTTCTCCATCAACGGGGTGAGTGTGGCCTCCATTGCGCCAAACACAATCACGCTACGTTCGACGCTGGGCTTGCGGTTGAATAAATGCGGGTACTGCGTGTCGAGCACCCATTCGATCATCGGCCAGGCCATGACCGGAAATCCAGGAACGAAGCACAAATCTCGGACTTTAAATCCCGGAATCTTGTTGTACGAGTTGGGGATGATGCTCGCGCCCGCCGGGAACACGCCCATGTTGAGGCGGTGCACATTGTCTGGGTCGTCGGGCTTGAACTCCACGTTTTGCGTACGCGCAATGTCCTTCATGCGTTCGACGATCAAATCGCGCGCCTCAGGGTGGAGCCGTAACTCCACCCCAAGCGCAGCCGCTGCGCATTGACGTGTGTGATCGTCGGGCGTAGCGCCAATCCCACCGGTGCTGAAAACCAGATCGCCGCTGTCAAGCGCCCGCTTGAGCGTTGCGGTGATACGCGCCGGATCGTCACCCACGTACTCGCACCACGCAAGCGCCAGGCCGCGAGCTGCGAGAATCTCAATGACTTTGGATAGATGCTTGTCTTGCCGGCGACCCGAAAGGATTTCGTCGCCCACGATGATGAGGCCGATATTCATGTGCCGATTGTGCCGCAACAGGACCACGCCGACTGACGCGGGGGATTGAGCCACACTTCACTGTGGCTCACGGTTGATCTTTATACTCTAATGAGTAACATGCATTTACTGGTTTATGGGCTTCCAGATAAGCATATTTACTGGATTATGTATCTATGAATCCACCACTTTAAGGTTGGATGCTAGGCAATCGCCTCCAGCGCCTGCTGCTGGCCTCGTAAGTCTTCCAGTGCCGCGAGGCAATAGTGCGCGAACCATAGCGCTGTAAACACAAAGCCCGCGGCGTACAGCGCGAGCGACAGCACGCTGATGAGCGGAAACAGCACAATGGTCATGGCGCTGCTGACCCACAGCAAAGACGGCACTGCGCCGATCAAGCCGGTGACGATGCCGATGGCGAGCAGCGCAGCGCGATGGTTGCGTATGAGTTGATGCCGCTCATCTGCGCTGGCATGCGCGGCCAGCGCGTCCACGCTCATCACCTTGTATGTCAGCCAGCCCCAGATCAACGGCGGAAGCACAAAAAACAACGGTGGGATGAACCACAGAGGCACGCTAAGCAGCAGTAACACCAACGCAATGACCGTCCAGCCAAGCGACGCTGTAGCGCTCGTCAGCCATGCCACCCTGCCCTTGCGTGCCAAAGCAGCAAAGCGACGCTGTGTCACGAACGACACGGCAGCTGGCATGGCGATGAGCGCTGTGACCAGCAACGCGAGCACCACGGTGACCGGCACCGCCAGCGTAATCACCACCAGCGGCGCAATGATGCTTTTGGCGCCTTGCAGCCCCGCCCATCGCAGCCAGTCGGCCGCGGTATTCAGCAAACTCCAGCTATCCAGCGTGTCGCGCACCGCGGCCACCGCAGCCTCCCAGCCGAGAAAGCCGGCAACGCCTGCAACCAGCGCGCACACCACAAACGGCACCAGTATCAGCAGCAGCATGCGCGGGTGCCACACATGCGCCAGCGCGCGCGCAAGCGAGGGCCAGAAGAAGTTGCTGCGCGCTGTCATGCCTGACGCTTGACCATTCGTTTGAGGCCGAGCCGCTGCTGCGCCCAAAAGCCGCGGCCATAATCACGGCCCTGCTCGACCTGATCGCGTACGCCGGTGGCGTCGTAGCGATTGTCAAAGTTTGCAGTGCCAAACAACATATCCCACCACGGAAACAGCACGCCAAAGTTATGCCCGCCCATCGTGCCTTTACCGTGCGACTCATGCCCGATGCCAATAGCATGATGCAGGCGGTGAAAGCGCGGGCTGACGAGTAGCCGCTCGCCAATGCGGCCAAAACTCATGCGTACGTTGGCGTGCTGCAGACTCTCCAACACACGGCTGGCTACCACCAGCAGCACAAATTGCCCGGGCGGCACACCGATGGCTGCGGCCACGAGCACCATGGCAGCATCAACAAGCACATCATCGAGCAAGTGATTGCGGTTATCGCTCCACATCGTCATTTGCCGCTGACTGTGATGCAGAGCATGCAATGCCCACCAGAAACGGAAGTAATGCTGGCCGCGATGCAGCCAGTAGTCCACAAAATCCAGCACGATGAGATAGATCACAAACGCAATTACAGGCACGTCGGTGATGCCGGGAAAGAGCGCGTCGAGTTGCAGTGGCTGCATGCCTGCGCCATGCAGCCAGCCGCCCAGCGCGTCGGCTGCGGGATCAATCATGAAGAACATGCCCAGCCGGAACATGCCCAGGCGATGAATGAAGGTGTAGATCATGTCCACGCGCACGGCATGCCGGTCAGCAATCGGTTCAAGCGGACGAAGGCGCTGCAGCGTGCCGATGACCAAAGCGATGAACACCAGCTCAATGGCACCGATCAAAAACCACTCGGTGCCGGCGTAAGCATCATCCAACACATTAGCGAGGCCCAGTGCAAACATCGAAGGCTGCACCACGGCCTCGAACAGCCACTGGTGAGCAGCCGCAAACGCAGCGATGCAAGTGTTCAGTAGCCCATCCATTGCCGGCTCGCTTGCGTGAAATGCGGGTACTCGGGGTGCTGGTTGATCGTTCTGAAGCAAAAGCCCCTGGCTTTCAAACCGACGATCAGCGGCTCCAGCACAGCGGGTGCCCAGGCGTCTTTGCGCGACAAGATGCCCAGATGCGCAAGCAGCACGTCTCCGCTTTTGATTTCGCGCAGCGCTTTGCTGAGCAGCAGGGCGTTAGGGTATTTGTCACTCGGCAACTCGTCGCCCAGAAAGCCGCTCCTGGGCCAGCCCACGTGCGAATAGCCACACGCCTTGGCTGCGGCCAGCAGATTAGGCGAGGTGCGCCCGCCCGGTGCGCGGAATACTGGTAACAGTGCGCTGCCGTTGGTTCCTGCCAGACGGCCAATAACTCGGGTAATCTGCTCGCAGTATTGCCTGGAATCCAGCGTCAGGGTCTTGCCCTTGTCTGGCCCCGCGTGGGGCTTGACGATCATGCGGCCACCGGGCAGGTCGCGCTGCCAGTACACGTTATCGAAAGTATGCGAACCCAGCACATGGCCCTCGGCCATGCGCGCATGCCACCATGCCAACCAGGTATCGTCGAGCGCGCTGCCGCCTTTGTCGCCACTGTTGCGCGGCTTGGTGGGCTCGTTGGCCACGAAGAACGTGACCTTCACGTCATGCTTGTTCAGCACTTCGGCTACGAACGGCGCCACCTCCATGTGCCCGGTGTCGAACGTGAGGTACAACGGTTTGCTGCATGCGTGGGCCGCAGCCGCCAATGCACTGCTCAGCAGCAGACACACAATCTTGCTGAGTAGAGATAGAAGCAAATGAGGCATTGTCATGGCTTGCATGATGCACGCACCGCTGCGTGGGGCACTACTGCCTGGGCGCGTGGTGGAGCGTCCACACGCCATGCGGCGAGCGGCCCACCGGCACCTGGCGAATCACCTTCTTTTGCTCGGTGTCGATAAAGGTGAGCTTCTTGGCCCAGCGCGACGTGACGATCAGGGTTTTGCCATCGGCCAGTAACTCCATGCAATCCGGCCCGCCGGGCGCGGGGTAACTCGCCAGTACTTTCATGTCTTGCGTATCCAGCAGGCTGATGTTGTTGGCCACACGGTTGCTGACGAACACATGGCGTTTGTCGCCCTTGGCACGGAACGCATGCGCGCCATCCGCGGTTTTGATGCGCGCCAACAACGTAGCGGGCCTGGCGCCACCGTGTGACACGTCATATGCCTCAACCTGGTCACTGCCCGTTAGCGCCACGAACAGCCGCTTGTCGTCAGCACTGAGGTACACATCCGCCGGCATGTCGCCAACGCTGATCTTCCACTTCAAGCTCAGTGAGGGCAGATCCACCGCAACCAGTTCGTCGCTGTCTTGCAGGCTCACATAGGCAATTTGGCTTTTGCTGTCGATGAAGATATGGCTGGGTGTATTCGGCGCGGCGATACGCTTGGCCAGCACGGGCGTGTTGTCCTGCCAGCGATAGATGTCGATGTGATCCAGCCGGTTGGCTGCGATGACCAGCCACTTCATGTCGGGGGAAAACCGCAGGTGGTAGGGATCAGCAATGTCACGCAGGGTGCGCTGTACCTCGCCGGTACGGGGGTTCAGAAATGTCAGTGAGTTGCCTTCCGCATTGGCGACGATCACCGATTGCCCGTCGGGTGTGAGGTACAGGTGATGCGGCTCTTTACCGGTGGGCACGCGGCGCGCCTGCGTGAAGTGTACGGGGTCGATCACGCTCACGTCGGCATCCAGCGAATTGAGCACGAAGATGGGCAATGGGTTGGCCTTTGCCTGCAAAGCCAGCAGCGTCAGCCCCGCGAACAAGAGCCACCTTGCCCTGCTCGACCCATGCCACTTGCTGCAAACACTTGATTTCATTATTAAATCCACGATCATGTCGTTAGTGTAGCGGTCAAAGTGAGGCTTTTACATGGCACAGGCTTTCACTGTGCAAACAGGTTGCACTCGCGCGCAATCTTTCACGTACACGTAACTACTCACCCGCAGATCGCAGCGGCAGACAGGTAAATGCCCCGGGTGTATAACGCTGTAAGGTATATGGAGATGGACATGGATCAGTCAGAACTCAAGCAGGTGCAAATCGCAGCACAACTGCCCGATATGGACGCACTGTGGATGCCGTTCACCGCCAACCGGCATTTCAAGTCTGCGCCGCGCTTGTTTGTGGGGGCCAAGGACATGCACTACACCACGCACGACGGCCGTCAGGTGCTCGACGGCGTGGCAGGCCTGTGGTGCGTGAACGCGGGCCATGGACGTAAGGCCATTGCCGACGCAATCGACAAGCAGGCGCGCGAGATGGATTACGCACCGCCGTTCCAGATGGGCCATCCGGTAGAGTTTGAAGCGGCCAACATGCTGGCTGCGATAGCGCCCGGCGACCTCAAGAAAATCTTCTTCACCAATAGCGGCAGTGAGGCGGTGGATACGGCGCTGAAGATCGCGCTGGCGTACCAGCGCGCACGCGGCGAAGGCACGCGCGTGATGCTCATCGGCCGCGAGCGCGGCTACCACGGCGTGGGCTTTGGCGGCATCAGCGTCGGTGGCATGGTGGCCAACCGCAAGGTGTTCCGCGGTGGCATGCTGTCCAACGTCGATCACCTGCCACATACCCACAATTTGCAGCATCAGGCCTACTCGCGCGGGCAGCCCGAATGGGGCGCGCACCTGGCCGATGAGCTGGAGCGACTGGTGGCGCTGCACGACGCCAGCAACATCGCTGCCGTGATCGTCGAACCCATGGCCGGCTCCACCGGCGTGCTGGTGCCGCCCAAGGGTTATCTGCAAAAACTGCGCGACATCTGCACCAAGCACGGCATCCTGCTGATCTTCGACGAGGTCATCTCAGGCTATGGCCGGCTCGGCACTCCGTTTGCTGCGCAGTACTTTGGCGTCACGCCCGACATCATCTGCACGGCCAAGGCAGTGAACAACGCCGCAGTGCCCATGGGCGCAGTGTTTGCCAGCAACAAAATCTACGACACCGTGGTGAACGCCAGCGCCGAAGGCGTGATCGAATTCTTCCACGGCTACACCTACAGCGGCCACCCCGTAGCCTGCGCGGCCACGGTGGCCACGCAGAAGATTTATCGCGACGAAGGTCTGCTCACCCGCGTGCAAAGCGAGGGCCTCGCGCAATTGTGGGAAGACGGCGCGCACAGCCTAAAGGGTGCGCCGCATGTGAAGGACATCCGCAACCTCGGCCTGGTGTGCGGCATCGAGCTCGAGTCACGCGCCAGCGCGGCCATGGGCAAGCGTGCATTCGAGGTGTTTTTGAAGTGCTACGAAAAAGGCACCTTCGTGCGCTTTACCGGCGAAACCATCGCCATGAGCCCGCCGCTCATCATCAACAAATCGCAGATCGATCAACTCTTCACCACGCTAGGTCAAGCGTTGCGTGAAGTCGATTGATACTAATTACAGTATATGCCATCGTCTGGATACAAATATTCCAGAAAATGGCATATAGTCATTGTAGTATTAGGCGTTATCACCATCCAGAATCCGTCCTAACCCGCCCAGCAGCGAGCCCTCGCCCTGACCGCCGCCACCCGTTTGCGGCGCAGCGGCAAACACGCGAGACGCAAGCCGTGAGAACGGCAGGCTTTGAATCCACACGGTGCCGGGGCCGGTGACCTTGGCGAAGAACAGGCCTTCGCCGCCAAACAGCGCCGTCTTGATTTTGCCCACGTACTGAATCTCGAAACTCACGCCCAGCGTGTGCGCCACCATACAGCCGGTATCGACCAGTAACGTCTCACCACTTGCGAGCTCACGGCGCATCACCGTGCCACCGGCATGGACGAATGCCATGCCATCACCTTCGAGCTTTTGCATGATGAAGCCTTCGCCGCCGAAGAAGCCTACACCCAGGCGCTGCTGAAAATGAATACCGATGCCGACGCCCTTGGCGGCGCACAAAAAAGCATCTTTCTGACAGATCAGTGTGCCGCCGGCCTGCCTCAAATCCACCGGCATGATCTTGCCGGGGTAAGGCGCGGCAAACGCCACCTTGCGCTTTTGCGACACCTTGTTGCTGTACACCGTGGTGAAAAGTGATTCACCGGTAATGAGCCGCTTGCCCGCCCCCAGGAGCTTGCCGAACAAGCCACCCTCTTTGCCGGAACCGTCGCCAAACAGCGTGTCCATTTCGACCCCGGCTTCCATGTAGAGCATAGAGCCGGCCTCACCGATGGCGGCCTCACCGGGGTCTAGCTCCACCTCCACCATCTGCATGTCGTCGCCAGTAATCTTGTAGTCCACCACGTCCATCGCCATTGATCTCTCCTTGGTTTGAAACTGAAACTGCCGCGGCAATCTTCCAATGATAGTGACCTAGCTTGACCGCAAAAAACGGAATGCACACAACGCGGCGGGGTACTATGCTTTGCGGCATGGACATGGCAATACAACCTCACCTCAGCTTGAACTTCGACCGCGCGGCCCGCGCGATTGCGCAACTCACCTCCGCCGGGCAGCATATTGCGCTGGATGAGCTGGCCGCTGGTGCAGGCCTGTCGCCTGCGCACTTTCAGCGCGAGTTCAAACGCATGACGGGCGTGAGCCCCAAGCAAATGTCGCAATTGCTGGCGCGCAATCGCCTGCTGGCCGCGCTGCGCGCCAACAGCAATGTGCTGGACGCCACATTCGCCGCCGGCTTGAGTAGTACGTCACGCGCGCAAGAGCTGATTCTCACCACCGATGGTGCAACCCCCGCGCAGGTGCGGGCGGGCGGCGAATCGCTGCTGATTACCTATGGCACTGTGGCTACAGATCTGGGCCCGGCGTTCGCCGCATGTACGGGATACGGTCTGTGCATGCTCTCGTTTGCACCCGACGCAGCCACACCGCTTCAAGAGCTCAAGCGCGACTGGCCCCGGGCTAGCCTGCGCGAAGACTCACGTGCAGTCGCGCCCTACGTCAACTCCGCGTTGCATGGCCGCACGCAAGGCATGGCCTGCCATGTACGTGGCAGCCACTTTCAGCTTAAGGTGTGGCAGGCCCTGATGCGGCTACCTGCGGCAACGCTGGTGAGCTACGGCACGATAGCGCGAGCGCTGGGCCTCAAGAGTATGGGCGCACGTGCGGTGGGCAATGCGGTGGGCACCAATCCGGTCGCTATCGTAATTCCCTGTCACCGCGTGATCCGAGAAAACGGCTCGTTCACCGGCTACCGCTGGGGGCCCGAGCGCAAAAGCGTGCTGATCGCACGCGAGTTGGCGCAACTCAGCACAGAAAACGTGGGCGACGAAGCGCTGACTGCATAGTTCTACTTAACTCAAACGTATAATTTCTCTCGCAAATTGGCAAAGCATTGGCGGTGCATCTGGTCGATACTCAGAAACTCCGGGCTCTTTTATCGTGACTATCGCAAATTTATTTTCGTTCCTGCTGCTCGCCGCCATTTGGGGCGCGTCGTTCCTGTTCATGCGCATTGCCGCGCCGCACTTTGGCGCCTTGATGACCGCCGAGTTGCGTGTGGCCTTGGCCTGGCTGGTATTGCTTGTATTCTTCGCGCTAAGTGGCCGGGCGCTTTTCGTGCGCTCGCACCTCAAGCACTTCTGGGTTGTCGGCGCGTTCAACAGCGGCATCCCGTTCGCGTGTTTCTCATTCGCAGCGCTATATATTCCGGCAGGCTACTCGGCCATTCTCAATGCCATCGTGCCGTTATGGGCTGCCGTGTTCTCGGCGTTGCTGCTGGGTGAAAAGCTCACATGGCGCGTGGGTGCGGGCGCCCTGCTCGCCATGGCAGGCATTGCGATGATGGTGAAGCTCGGGCCGGTGCAGTTCAGCAGCCGCACACTGCTGGCCGTGCTGGCCTGCGTATTTGCCACTGTGTGCTACGGCTTCGCCGGCGCCTGGACCAAGAAGCATTTGCCCGGCGTTCCCGGCCATGTGAGCGCTACCAACAGCCAGTTGTTCGCCGCACTCACCTTGCTGCCGTTCGCAGCGGCAAACGTGCCGGCGCAAATACCGCCTCTTCCCGCCTGGGGTGCTGTGCTGGCGCTCGCAGTCTTTTGCTCGGCACTCGCTTATGTGCTGTACTTTCGGCTGCTCACGCGCATGAGTGCCACCAAGGCCACCACCGTCACCTTCATGATCCCGGCGTTCGGCATTCTGTGGGGCTGGGTATTCCTGAACGAGCCCATCACGCTCACCATGATGCTGGGCTTTGCGCTGGTACTGATCGCGACGGCTTTGGTGATGGGCATAGGCCCGTTTGCGTCGCGCTCGCCCGCCGTGCCGGTTGCCACGCCAACGAAGCGGCTAGCGTGATTCACACAGTCGCACTCGGTCAAAACCCGGTCAAAGATTGATTTGCAGTGGGCAGTGGTCGGACGGCCGCACCTTGTCCACGCCGTAATGCTGCATGCCGTAATGCTCGCCGCTGGCCTGTAGCGCTTGAATTTGCAAACCGAGTTTTTGCAGCAGTGATTCACTCACCAGAAAATTATCGATGCCGCAGTGGCATAGCGATTCACCATCGCTCTTGCGCTGCCGCACCGCGCACATCGCTCCGTTGGCAAAGGCCTTTACGCGCCTCTCGGCAAGCAGCAATCGGCTGGTGGGTGTGTCATCCAGCTCGGGCAGTATGTTGGCCAGGCAAGCCTGGCCCAGTACGGAGGCTGCCGCGCTGGTGTCGCAACGCGCGGGCTTGCGGTCTGCGCGCTCGGCCCACAGGCTGCGGTTGAAGTCGCCTGCCACCATGAACGCCGTGCCGCTTTTCTGCCGCTGCTCTATCCATGCTTCCAGCTCGGGCACCTGCAGGCGCAGCGCGGCGCAATCTTCCCGCTTGCGGCGTGCGCCCTCTTCTTTGCGACGCTGCACGTCGGGCTGGTCGATCACATCATTGCGACAGCCGCTTTTGAGGTGCAGGTTGAGCACATCCACA
>CAYSMM010000021.1:11380-14734 GCA_964432095.1 uncultured Burkholderiaceae bacterium
CCGCGGCGAGAGCGATACCCGCCAGGACGATGCGGCCGGGCCGCAGCGTGCGCTGTGCGCCGTCGAGCGTGACGGTTTTGGCCAGCGCGTCGTAGGCGCTTGGCCGCTCGATGAGCTGCACGCTCTTGCGCACCGCCATGGCCAAAGCCAGGCCGCCGCTGCCGGTCACGAATACCTCGTACTTCTGGCCGTCGATGACAGCGCGCACCGCGTCTGCGCCAGCGACCTCTTGCAGCAAATACACGTCGGCATTGAGTTGCTGCGCCCGCTCGCGCAGCGCAAGCAGCTTGAGCTGGTAGTCGCGCCATTGACGCAGCGGCTTGCTGGTTTTCTCACCCCAGGGGGTTTCGCCTGAATGCGCGTAACAAGGCGGCAAGAGGTTCTGGCTGCTGCTGTGGGCAGCGCTGTCTTTCCAGCCTGCGCGTTCGCACGTACTGCGCCATGCCTCGAACTGACGCTGATCCATCAAGTGCTCCATGTTCCAGGAAACGATGGACAGTGCCTGCGCAGCCCCACTGCTAAACAGGCACGCGGCTATCAGGGCCCTGAGGGCTGTCGCTGCCGTGCGCCTGGGCGCTCGAGCTGCGCCACCCGTCGTCATGTTTGTAAACATAAATTGCTGCTCCAGTTGCCAATACGGCGAGCATAGCGCCGAGATAAAACACCGTGCCGTAGCCCAGGTGTGGCCAATGCTGCGCAACCTTGCCGCTGGCCAGTCCACCCGCCAGGCCGCCAAAGCCGTAGGCTATGGCGGTGAACAAGGCCATGCCGCGGTTGGAAGATGCGCCGGCAAAGTGTCGGGTGATGAACGACATGCTGGCGGTGTGATGCGCCGCAAAGGTGAGCATGTGCAGCGCGCCAGCAGCAATCAACACCACGATGGACGAGCCGAACGCGCCGATGAGCACAAAGCGCACCGCTGCCGCCGCGCAGGCCAGCACCCACAGCGCCGGCAGGCTGATGCGCTTGATCGCACGGCCCTGAAAGTAAAACCAGCCGATCTCGAATATCACCCCCACAGACCACAACAAACCGATGATGGTTTTGCCATAGCCAAGTGAATCGAGGTATAGCGAATAAAACACATACATGCCCATGTGCGACGCAACCATGAAAAAGCACGACACGTAAAACGCCGCAATCACTGGCTGCCTGAGCATGGGCAGCACACGCGGCGGGGCGGCCTGGTTGTGCAGGCCGGCTGTGTCGGGCGGCAATGCAAAGCTCACGAGCATCAGCAGCGCCAGCAGCATCACGCAGCACAGACCAAACCACTTAATGCTGAATTGCTCAAACAGCCAGCCGGCCATCACGATGGCGATGACGAAGCCGGCCGAGCCCCACAGCCGCAGGCGGCCATAAGCACCCCAATCCACAATCTTGCTGCCGGGGTTGCCCGCACTGTCACGCGTCAGCCGTGCGATCAGCATGCTTTCGGTCAGCGGCGTCATGGAGCTGGTAGAAAGATTCAACGTCAGCAGCACGGCGTAGAACGCAGCAAACAATGGCGGCGCAAACAGGCCCGCAGACAACAGCACCGCCGCAATACAACTGCCGCGCACAATCGCCAGCCGCTTGCCGCTATGGTCTCCGATCCAGCCCCATGCATACGGCCCCACGCAACGGGTAATGTTGTTCACCGTCATGAGCGCAGCAATGGCAAACGCAGCAAAGCCGACTTCTTTCAGGTAAAGCGGCAGGTAGGCACCATAAAGGCCGGCAAAACCGAAGTAGATGGCGCCGAACGCGCCATAAGCCGCGAGAGGCCGCAACGGTGCGGCCGGGCTTTGAGGGGCCGTCATGGGGCGTCAGTTGCGGCCGATAGCGCCTTCCGGGCCGGCGATGCGCGGCGTGGGCACGCTCACCCCGGCGCATTGCGCGCGATTCAGCAGTGCGTGATCCATCAGCACGAGCGCGAGCATGGCCTCGGCAATCGGCGTGGCGCGAATGCCGACGCAGGGGTCATGCCGGCCATGCGTCTGTACCACCGTGGGGGCGCCGGTGACGTCAATACTGGACTTGCCGGTGCGTATGCTGCTGGTGGGTTTGACCGCGATCGACACGGTGATGTCTTGCCCGGTACTGATGCCACCTAGCACACCGCCGGCGTTGTTGGTCTTGAAGCCTTGCGGCGTCAGCTCGTCGCCGTGCAAACTGCCACGCTGCGCCACACTGGCAAAGCCTGCGCCAATTTCCACACCCTTGACGGCATTGATCCCCATCATTGCGTAGGCAATGTCGGCATCCAGCTTGTCAAACAGCGGCTCGCCCAGGCCCACGGGCACGTTGGAGGCCACCACATTGATGCGCGCGCCGCAGGAGTCGCCCGCTTTTCGCAGGCTGTCCATATAAGCCTCGAGTTCGTCGATCATGCTGGCGTTGGCGGCAAAAAACGGGTTGTGATGCACATGATCCCAACTCTCAAACGCAATCGGTATCTCGCCCAACTGCGCCATATGCCCGCGAAATACGGTGCCGTATTCGAGCCTGAGCCATTTCTTGGCCACCGCTGCAGCGCCTACCATGGGCGCCGTGAGCCGTGCCGACGAGCGACCGCCGCCACGTGGATCACGTATGCCGTATTTGTGCCAATAGGTGTAGTCGGCATGGCCAGGGCGAAAGGTTTGCGCGATGTCGCCGTAGTCCTTGCTGCGCTGATCGACATTGCGGATCAACAGCGCAATCGGCGTGCCGGTGGTTTTGCCCTCATACACACCGCTCAAAATCTCCACCCTGTCGGGCTCTTGCCGTTGCGTCACGTGGCGACTGGTGCCGGGGCGGCGGCGGTCAAGCTCCGGCTGAATGTCGGCCTCGCTCAATGCCATGCCCGGCGGGCAGCCGTCGATCACGCAGCCTATGGCAGGGCCGTGCGATTCGCCGAAGTTGGTGACTTGGAAAAGTTTGCCTATCGTACTGCCAGACATTATTACTCAATACTGTATACAATCATTACCGCACATCAGGAGAGCAGTGACGGCATTTTACTCAATAGAGTATGAATTTTCCGGCCTGCAGATCTGACTTCTCACGGCACAGCCACTGGCAGACGTCAAAGCTCGGTGCGGAACGGACACTCCCGCACTTTACCCTCCAGCGGCGGACAGTAGCGCTTGCGCGCCTCAAACTCACAGGCATTGCGCGCGAGAAAACCACTTTGCTTGGTGCATGCGGCTACGGCGTTTTGCAGGCGCTCGTAAGGCGTCTCTACCGCTGGCGGAGGTGTTGCTGCGGGCACCGCAGCAGGCTTGTCGGGCTCTACGGCTGGCGCCTGAGCCACGGTGACGGCCGGCGCAGCGGCGGGCTTCTTGGTGGCCGTGTCGCGGCGGGCATCGCGCCTGGCTGCCGATGCTGCGG
>CAYSMM010000022.1:0-3416 GCA_964432095.1 uncultured Burkholderiaceae bacterium
CGCGCTGGCCCTGGCACCAAGATGATCTGTCTCGGAAACCTGGCGCAGATCGATACGCCCTACCTCACCGAGGGCTCCAGCGGCCTGACCTACGTGGTGGACCGCTTCAAGGGCTGGCAGCACGCTGGCCATATCACACTTGCTCGAGGCGAGCGCAGCCGACTGGCTGACTACGCGAGTGAGATTCTCTGATCTCAACAACTTTTTTCTATATACTAGTTTGAGTATTTCGTCTTATATCTATTGCTGTATACCAGTAAAGACTAATTACTTACTGGAGTAAAAGCCGTGGTGAAGGTACTCTGTTACCCAGCCAGCGGCTGCCACTCGCATGCGACGAAAGGCGCATAGCCATCGCCGATCACTGAAAATTGATGAGGGCTGTGCCAGAATCATCGCATCATGTATGCGCTTGATGTACAACAACTCAGCAAAACGCTAGGCGGCAGCAAGGTCGTCAGCGAATTGTCGTTTCAGGTTGAACCAGGTGAATGCCTCGGCATCATCGGCCCCAACGGTGCAGGTAAAACCACCACCATCAAGCTGTGTCTCGGTCTGGCTACTCCCGACTGCGGCGCAATCTGCGTGTTGGGCCACACGATTCCAAACGACGCCAACGCGGCGCGCGCACGCATCGGCGTGGTGTCGCAGTTCGACAGCCTCGACCCGGACTTCACCGTGAGCGAGAACCTGCGCGTATTCGGCCGCTATTTCGGCCTGCCGCAGGCACGCATCGAGCAGTCGATTCCCCCACTTCTCGACTTTGCAGCGCTGGCCAGCAAGGCCAACGCGAAGATGAGCGAGCTTTCCGGCGGCATGAAGCGCCGCCTCAGCCTTGCGCGTGCGCTGATCAACAACCCCGAGCTGCTGTTTCTGGATGAGCCCACCACTGGGCTAGACCCACAGGCGCGACACGTGATGTGGGAGCGGCTGCAAAAGTTAGTTTCGCAGGGCAAGGCCATCTTGCTTACGACGCACTTCATGGACGAAGCCGAGCGGCTGTGCAACCGCCTGCTGGTGCTCGATCATGGCAAGGCCATTGCCATCGGCCGGCCGCGCCAGTTGATAGCCGAGCACCTGGAGCCCGAAGTGGTGGAGTTCTATGGCGAGGCTATGCTGACCACAGTGGACGATTTGCGCGGCAAAGTGCAGGCGCGCGTAGAAACCAGCGGTGAGACGGCTTTCTTCTATACACACGACGCTCAGCCTGTGCTGCATGCGCTGCAATCGGTGCAAGGCATTCGCTATGTGCATCGCCCCTCCAACCTCGAAGATTTGTTTTTGAAGCTCACCGGAAGGCAGTTGCGCGATGACTGATAACGTCGCAGTACCGACCCACACTGCCCAGCCCAGCTACCAGGCACCCAGTCATTGGCGCGTGCCGCGCCCAACGCGCTTGCTCTGGGCCGTGTGGCGGCGCAACTTTCTGGTGTGGAAGAAGCTTGCTGGTGCCAGCATTGCCGGCAACATTGCCGAGCCGCTGATCACGCTTGTGGCGTTCGGCTACGGCCTAGGCAGCTTGATCGGCAATATCAACGGCGTGCCTTACGTGCTGTTCCTCGCCTCCGGCGCTGCCGCGATGAGTGTGATGAACGCCGCAACGTTCGAGGCACTATATTCTGCCTTCTCGCGTATGCACGTTCAGCGCACATGGGAGTGCATTCTCTATACCCCCACTCAGCTTGACGACGTGGTGATTGCCGAGATGTTGTGGGCCGGCAGCAAGGCGCTGCTCACCGGGTTGGCGATGGTGACTGTGATTGCACTGCTGGGCATCAGCCGCCAACCGCAACTACTGCTGTCCTTGCCTGCGTTCTTTCTCATCGGCTGCACCTTTGCCGCCATGGGCCTGGTGTTTAACGCCCTAGCCAAGGGCTATGACTTCTTTACCTATTACTTCACGCTGCTCATCACCCCCATGGTGTTCTTGTCGGGCGTGTTCTTCCCCCTTTCGGCCATGCCTGGCTGGCTGCAAACTATGGCGGCCTGGCTGCCACTGACGGCGGCGGTGGAATTGGTGCGCCCGCTATTCCTGGGCACATGGCCAGCTACGCCGCTGCGCGACGTGCTGGTACTGCTGGCCTATGGCGGTGCGGCTTGCTACGTGGCGTTGGCATTGACGCGTAAGCGCTTCGCGCTCTAGCGTGGCTTGCGCTCTCGAGTTAGCCTAAAAGGATAAGCGGGATTAGCGGGCCTAATGCGGCGACTGAACTAATCCGCTTTGCCGTGCTCACACGGCAGGTAAGATGGCTCATGGGGCTCTGAGCCGATATGCATTGCTCCGCTCGCGCCGCATCCACACGCTCTCCAGGTACGTAATTGCAGGATAAAACAGCTAACTCCGTTCAGAAAGCAAATCGTATGACGCAACAACAAACCATCACAACCGGGTTGGCTGGATTGTGGGCGCCCTTGCGCTGGCTGCTCAATGCCACGCTGGCACTGGCAGCCGTCGCTATGGTCTGGCTGCTCTCACTGCCTACGGCAGCCCGTGCGGCTGACGACTTCCTCGATCCCGAAAAGGCATTCCAGTTTTCCGCCAAAGCGCTTGACGACAAGACGGTTCAGGTACGCTTCATCATCGCCGATGGCTACTACATGTACCGCGAGAAATTCAAGTTCGCGGCGGAGCCTAATGGAGTCAAGCTCGGTAATGCCGACATTCCCAAGGGCAAGATCAAGTTCGACCAAACCTTTCAGAAGGAACTGGAAACCCATCGTGGCGAGCTGCTCATCAAGCTGCCAGTAGCGGCTGCGCAAGGCGCGTTCAAACTCATCGTCACCAGCCAGGGCTGCGCCGACAAAGGGCTGTGCTATCCGCCCATGGATAGCTTTGCGCAAGTCACGCTGGCCGGCTTTGGCGGCGGCGCCAACGCAGTGAAGGTGCTGACCGAAGACGAAGCAGCCAAACTGATACCTACCGCAGCATCGGTCGCTAGCACACAGCAGTCAACCAGCGATTCCTCTGCACAGGTAGCAGTATCAACCGCTGCGCAAGGCACCCCTGGCGTTGCGGTGGATAACCTCGTGACGACCAAGTCGGCGATGGATGATGACAGCGCGAAGATCGAAAACGCGCTCAAGAGCGGCAACCCGCTCGTCATCGTGCCGCTGTTCGTGCTGTTCGGTTTATTGCTGTCCTTTACCCCCTGCGTTCTGCCGATGATTCCGATTCTCTCGTCCATCATCGTGGGCGAAGGCAACATCTCGCGCGCCAAGGGCTTCACCATGGCGCTGGCCTACTCGCTGGGCATGGCGATCGTTTACACGTTGTTCGGCGTGGTTGCAGGCTTGCTGGGCGAGGGCCTGGCGGCGGCGCTGCAAAAACCGTGGGTGCTGTTCACGTTCGCGGCACTGCTCATTGCGCTGTCGCTTTCTATGTTCGGCTTTTATGAGCTGCAGATGCCCAACTTCAT
>CAYSMM010000022.1:3426-14527 GCA_964432095.1 uncultured Burkholderiaceae bacterium
AAGGTGAATGAAGCCTCGGGCAAGTTGCAAGGTGGCAAGCTTGCGGGTGTGTTCGTCATGGGTGGCCTGTCTGCGCTCATCGTCGGCCCTTGCGTGGCCGCGCCGCTGGCAGGTGTGCTGGTGTTCATCAGCCAGACCAAGAGCGCGTTCACGGGTGGCCTAGCGCTGTTTTCTCTGGCAGCGGGTATGAGCGTGCCGCTGCTTCTGGTGGGTTTGTCAGCTGGCTCACTGCTGCCCAAAGCTGGCGGCTGGATGGAAAAGGTCAAATACTTCTTCGGTGTATTACTGATTGCCACAGCGTTATGGATGGTAGGCCCTGTCCTGCCCAACTGGTTACTGATGCTACTGTGGGCCGCGCTGCTGATCGTAAGCGCCGCATTTCTGCGGGTGTTCGACCCGCTGCCCGCAGACGCAGACGGTTTCAGCAAGCTGTTCAAGGGCATAGGTGTCGTGCTTGCGGTGATGGGTGCTGCACTCGTCATTGGTGCAGCGTCGGGCAGCAAGGACCTGCTGCAACCCCTTGCGCATTTGCAAGGTGGCGGTAGTGGCGCAATCGCCAAGAGCGCAAAACTGGAGTTCGCGAAAGTCAAGGACGTGGCGGAGCTTCAAGCGCGCATTGCCTCTGCCGGCAAACCGGTGATGCTGGATTTTTATGCCGACTGGTGCGTGGCATGCAATGAGCTAGATCGCTTCACCTTCAGCGACGCGCAAGTGCAAGCCAAGTTGAGCAACGTACTTCTACTCAAGGCCGATGTGACGAAGAACACCGCAGAAGACAAAGCATTGCTGAAAAAATTCAACCTGTTTGGCCCGCCAGGCGTGGTGTTCTTTGACGCCAAAGGTCATGAAACCGGACGCGTGATCGGCTTTCAATCGGCAGACAAGTTCCTTGCGTCCATTAGCGCCGCCGGCATTTGAGGTTTAGCGCACTTTGCAAGCCAGCGTTGGTGCTCGCGCTGTGCTATACTAGTTTCATCTGTCGCGGGGTGGAGCAGTTCGGTAGCTCGTCGGGCTCATAACCCGAAGGTCGTAGGTTCAAATCCTGCCCCCGCAACCAGACTCATACGACACATCGGCCTTGAGTTTATAACGATAATAATCACGAGAACAAATAACCAGTTAACGAAAAACGCCCGTCATCGAAAGGTGACGGGCGTTTTTGTTTGTCTTTTGTTTATCTCCTGCTAGCGATGCGCAACGCGGCCGAGCGAATGAATGCTCGATATCGATTAGCGATTCAAACTTGGTACCCTTATATCTATGCAGCGGTTCCTGCACTTTATGTCAGAGATAAAGGCATGCTACTTATATGAGTATTAAGAGAATTGAGCAGAGTCATCAGACCGTCAAGGTCACACACTTAGTATGCGGGACCGCTGTCGTACTCACCCATCGCCAGGTTTTCAAACCGCGTGAAGGGTTTGATGAACGCCATGCGCACCGTACCCACTGGGCCGTTACGTTGCTTGGCGATGATGATCTCGGCAATGCCTTGATCCTTGCTGTCTTTGTTGTAGACCTCGTCGCGATAGATGAAAAGAATGAGGTCTGCGTCCTGCTCAATGGCGCCCGACTCTCTCAGATCGCTCATCACGGGTCGACGATCGGTGCGCTTTTCCAGATCGCGGTTGAGCTGCGACAGCGCGATCACCGGACAGCCGATCTCCTTGGCCAAACCCTTGAGAGACCGTGAGATTTCTGAAATCTCGGTCGCGCGGTTTTCGCCCTCTTTGCTTGCTGCCATCAACTGCAAGTAGTCCACCACGATGCAGCCCAGCGTACCGCCAAACTGCCGCGCCAGGCGCCGTGCGCGTGCGCGCAGCTCAAGCGGGTTGAGGCCGCCGGTTTCATCGACGAACAGGCTGGTATCTTTGAGCCGATCTACGATGTCGATAAAGCGCGACCATTCATCCTCGGTGAGTTTGCCGGTGCGCAGATGCGTCTGGTCAATACGGCCGAGTGAGCCGACAACGCGCAGCACCAGTTGTGAACTCGCCATCTCCATGCTGAACACCGCCACCGGCAGACCCTCGTTGAGCGCGATGTGCTCGGCCATATTCATGGCCAGCGAGGTTTTGCCCATGGACGGGCGACCCGCCACGATGATGAGGTCACCAGGCTGCAGGCCCGAAGTCATGCGATCGAGGTCGGCAAAACCGCTGGGCACGCCGGTAATGTCGTTGCTGTCTGCGCGCTCATGCAATTCGGACACGCGCTGCACCATCTGGTCTAGCAGCGGTTTGATGGGCTGAAAGCCCTTTTGCGTGCGTGACGATTCCTCACCGATATTGAAAATGCGCGATTCGGCCTCGTCGAGGATGGTGCCGACGGCTCGCCCCTGCGTGTTGAATGCGGTTGAGGAAATCTCATCGCTGACGCTGATGAGCTTGCGCAGGATCGCGCGCTCACGCACGATCTCGGCATATCGGCGCACGTTACTGGCGCTTGCCACAGACGTGGCCAGTGAGTTGAGATACGCCAGGCCGCCCGCCTCCTCGTGCTTGCCCAGTGTTTGTAGACTCTCGAAAACCGTGATGACGTCGGCCGGCTTGGACGCATTCACCAGCTTTGAAAGCGACTGAAAAATCAAACGATGGTCGAAGCGGTAAAAGTCGTCTTCACGCACCACGTCGGCTACCTTGTCCCAGGCGACGTTATCGATGAGCAGTGCGCCAAGCAGCGACTGCTCAGCCTCCACGCTGTGCGGGGGTAATTTGAGCGAAGCGATACTTGAGTCAGACATATCGGTAGCCATATGCGCAGTGTACAGAACTACGCATATTGCTCTGCCGCAAACTGTGCGCTGAATCATCACAAAAAGAAAAGGCCGGTAAACCGGCCTTAATTGAGCGGGATGTGACGATGCCTTGCAGCTGCACAGCCGCATACTCAGTATTTGCTTAGGCTTGCTCGCCGACTACGTTGACTGTGATGTCAGCCACCACGTCGGTGTGCAGCGCTACTTGCAGCTTATGCTCGCCAATCGTCTTGAGCGGGCCACTGGGCATGCGTACTTGCCCCTTTGCAATGGCAAAGCCCTGCTTGGTGAGTGCTTCAGCCACGTCATGATTGGTGACTGAACCAAACAAACGACCATCGACACCGGCTTTTTGTGCCATTTGTACCGTCAGGCCGTTGAGTTTTTCACTTTGTGCTTGAGCAGCAGCCAGTTTTTCAGCAGCAACTTTTTCGAGCTCGGCACGCTTAGCCTCAAACTCCTTGATCGCCACGTCGGTGGCACGGCGCGCCTTTTTCTGAGGGATCAGGAAGTTACGGGCGTAGCCATCTTTGACTTTGACGATCTCGCCAAGGCCGCCGAGGTTAACGACTTTTTCTAGAAGAATTACTTGCATGTTGTCACTCCGGCTTAGCTTTTGTGCAGGTCGCTGTAGGGTAGCAGCGCCAGAAATTGGGCGCGCTTGATAGCAGCCGTCAGCTGACGTTGATAGATCGCGCGCGTACCGGTGAGGCGTGCGGGAATGATCTTGCCGTTTTCTGCGATGAAGTCACGCAGCGTTTCGATGTCTTTGTAGTCGATATGATCAACGCCAGCGGCGGTGAAGCGGCAAAAACGCTTGCGCTTAAACAGCAACGACTGTGTGTTGCGCTTCTTGGTGTCTTTGCCTTTATTGAACCTGTTTGCGGCTCCGTATGCGGCCATGATGGTGTCCTTAAATCAATTCGATGGTTTCAATCAACACATTCAGCTTTGCAGATCGCAGCGACTGCCTTTGCAGCTTGCCTGTTACCCGGCATTGCGCGCCCACTGGGGCAGCATTGAGGCAGCTGGCCAGCCCTTCGAACGCCACAACCGGCACCTCAAGTGCTACCACTGCAGATACGGGCTGCTCAACGCTGAGTACCGCTTGGGCATGTGGCAACCCGGCCGGGGTATAGCGCAAGGGCGATTTCTGGCTGATAACTCCGCTTAGCTGAACTTTGTTCAATGCTTTTCGCAAACTGTGGTGTAGCTCAAGCCCTTACTGGGTCGCGAAGTCCTGTTGCGATTTGCGTGCTTCTTCCTTTTCGACTTGCTTCATCATCACCGAAGGTGCAGTTTCAGCTTTGTCGAGTTTGACGGTCAGGTGGCGCAGCACAGCGTCGTTGAACTTGAATGCGTGTTCCAGCTCGTCGAGCGTTTGCTGACCACACTCGATGTTCATGCACAAATAGTGTGCTTTGGCGAGCTTTTGAATTTGGTAGGCCATTTGACGACGGCCCCAGTCCTCAAAGCGGTGAATCTGGCCGCCTTGGCTGGTGATCAGCGTCTTGTAGCGCTCAACCATTGCGGGCACTTGCTCGCTCTGGTCGGGGTGAATGATCAAAATGATCTCGTAATGTCGCATGAAAACTCCTTGCGGTTTGATAGCCACCCGGTTGATGCGACATGGCCTGCTGTCAGCAATCGACAGTGAACCCCGGTGTGGCAAGGAACCTGTAAGTATAGCGCAAGCCGGGTTTGCATCGCAAGTACTTGTTTTCAAAAGGAAATTGAGGAGCTCATCTAAATGCTTAGAACCTGCGGGGGCATGGCTGGCAGTAACCTCTGGAGTATGGGTGCAAGTTAAGCCATCGATCTGGCCGATACCAAACTCACACAACCCAGATCGAACTATTACCCTTTATAGTAGCTTGCCATAACTCAATTGTAAAAAACAGATAAGGCATTTAACTCAATGGAGTATCAATTATCTATGTTTAATGTCCAAAGATGAAAAAGAAAAAGCCCGCACAAGTGCGGGCTAAATCACTGTTATTGTTCTGCCGCGGCACGTGGGCACACGGCAGTCAGCTTCAAAAAATCGATCAGGTACCCAGCGTTTGCACCGTATCCCCCTTGAGGTTGGGGTAGCGCACGTGCTCCACCAGTTCCTGTGTCTCTTTGTCCGGCGCCGGAGTTAGGAGACTGACGATGATGATGACCGCAAAGCCTAGTGGCACGCCAAAGATACCGGCCGATATCGGCGCGATGTCCCACCAGGTGTTGTCCTTGATCGTACCTGTCACACCAAACACACCACGTAACCAGGGTTGAGTAATGGCCATGTAGTAGAAGGTGACAACAAAGCCAGCAATCATTCCTGCAATAGCACCCCATTTATTAGCACGCTTCCAGAAAATTCCAAGCACGAGTGCAGGGAAGAAAGAAGCTGCAGCCAGAGAGAAAGCCGCACTCACAAGAAATAGGATGTCCGCGGGTTTTTGCAATGCGACCAGCGCAGCCATCGCAGCAACCACCAAAAGCAGGATCTTAGACATCGTAACGCGGCGCGTGGTGGACGCGGTCGGGTCGATGATCTTGTAGTACAGGTCGTGTGACAGCGCGTTGGCAATCGTCAGCAGCAGACCGTCTGCAGTGGACAGCGCAGCAGCCAGGCCGCCTGCGGCCACCATGCCGGAGATCACATAGGGCAAACCAGCGATCTCGGGAGTCGCCAGCACCACGATGTCACCGCCGATGGTGATTTCAGCAAGCTGCACGATGCCGTCTTTGTTGACGTCAACGATGGACAACAACGATGCGTCTACCTTCTGCCAAGCCGCCACCCAAGCAGGTAGCTTGGAAAACTCGCTGCCCACAATGAAGTTGTACATCTCATACTTCACCAGCACCGCAAGCGCAGGAGCCGTGAAATACAGCAGGAAGATAAAGAACAACGACCAGAACACCGACTGACGCGCCTCTTTCACCGAAGGCGTGGTGTAAAAGCGCATCAGGATATGCGGTAATGCGGCGGTACCCACCATCAAGCAGAAGACAAGCGCCAGGAAGTTCTTGCGGGCTACATCTCGGGCTTTATCGTCCTTACCCGGGAATGCTTCACCATGAGCCAGTGGCGGATTGGCGCGGGCTGCGACACCAGCTTGGCGCTCCCACAGGGTTTTGGCGGCAGCCGGGTCTTTCGGGAAGTCGGCCAGCGCCTTCTCGGCCTTCTGTATGTCCGCCGCAGGCGCGTTATCCGTCTTGAGCTTGGCCAGAGCCTCCTCAAGTTTGGCGCGCTCGGTTTGCAGCGAGCCAGGCAATGCAGCCACTTTGTCGCGCGCTTCTTTGGCACGGTCGGCAAAAATCTTGCGAACCTCTTGCTCTTTCGGATCTGACGTCAACACCTTCTCACGCTCGGTCACCTTCTGCAGCACAGTGCCGTACACTAGTTGCGGAATCGGAAAATTAGTGTGCTTAACAGACAGCCAGACCACGGGCACCATATACGCAATGATCAGGATGATGTATTGCGCCACTTGCGTCCATGTCACCGCCTTCATGCCACCCAGGAATGAGCAGACCAGAATGCCAGCAAGGCCCAGGAAAACACCAATCTCAAACGGTACGCCGGCTAGGCGGGTGGTGATCAAGCCCACGCCGTAGATCTGTGCCACCACATACACAAACGAACACACGATGGCACAGATAATGCCGACGAAGCGCGCAAAGTGGCCACCGTATCGGGCACCGAGGAAATCGGGAATGGTGAACTGCCCGAACTTGCGCAGGTAAGGTGCAAGCAGGAAAGCCACCAGGCAATAGCCGCCCGTCCATCCCATGATGAAGGCCAGGCCACCATAACCGGTGAGGTAAAGCGTTCCAGCCATGCCGATGAACGATGCCGCTGACATCCAGTCAGCACCCGTCGCCATGCCGTTGAACACTCCGGGGACGCGCCGCCCGGCGACGTAGTATTCGGCTACATCAGCCGTGCGACTGGCGATGCCGATCCCCGCATACAGCAGCACAGTTGCCAGCAGGAAGATGTAACCAATCCACGCACGCGGCATGCCCAACTGCTCAAGAATCGCCAGTACGATAATGAATGTGATGAAGCCACCGGTATAAAAGGTGTAGTATTTTTTCAGCGAGTTGAAAAACTCACGATTAGAGCTGATTGCCATGCTTAGTCCCCCTCCGACACACCGTACTCATCGTCCAGCTTGGACATGCGCTTGGCATACCACCAGATGATGAACACGTAAACGACCAGCGCACCCTGAGCGGCCATCCAGAAAGAGAACGGCCAGCCGAAGAAGTTGAAGCTCAAATCGCGCGCGTAGTAACTCACCAAAAAGGTCACAACAAACCAGATAAAAAGTAGCAGGAGTGAGAAATTGACGTTTTTGCGCCAATACTCGCGGTGTTTTTCAGTCAATTGCATATAGCCTCCATAATTCGAATCAACTCGAATGAACCATCGTGGTTGTCTCGCTGTCTCCTTTCTTTGCTTGTGTTATCAATCATCGAACGCGGAACCTGACATTCGTCTTGTGTAGCGCATGGGCTTATGTGGCCTGCGCTATGGCCTGCAGATCACGGCGCAGTTGCGCGGCGTACTTGGGCTCAAAGCCCTCCAGCTTTTCGGCAATTTTCAAGGCGCTTTGCAGGTTGCCACGCTCACGCTCTGCCATGGCCCACTGATACCAGGCAAATGGGGCGAAGGGTTGCAACTCTGCGGCTTTTTTGAAGGACTCGACCGCCTCTTCCAGGCGGCCAAGCTTTACAAGGCACAGGCCACGGCCGTAGTGGGCGCGGTCATGTGTTTTGCTGATTGTGATGACGCAGTCGAACTGGGCCAGTGCCTCGTCCGAACGGCCCATTTCGTCCAGCACGTAAGCGATGTTGAAAACGGCATCGGCATGATTGGGGTCAAGTTGCACCACGGCTTCAAACGCAGCTATTGCCTGCTGCTTTTTGCCGGACTGCAGCAAAAAGCTTGCGGCGTACAGATGTGCATTTTTGTCTCTCGGGACCGTCTGCACCCACTGCTCCACCAAATGGGCTGCACGCTCGCGCATGCCAAAAAGAATGCACACCTCGATCTGGTACTTGAGCCAGGCGCCTCTAAGGTAACTGAGTACTTTGTTCACTGCGACTTACCTTGCATCAGTTCGGCGCATGCCGGTATGTTGGGCTGCTCCTGACACACGGACACTTTCAGCACCGTCATGCCCACCCACAGCCAAGCCAGTAAAAAGAACGTGACGATGGGAATGTGCTGATCCATCACAGCCTTGGGCGTAATCAGCCGCGTGAAACGCGTCAGCGGCGAAGTGAGCATCAGAAACACACGATATACCGGATTTTCGTGACGCCGATTGCCTGAGAACACGGCGACAATGGCCTGACCGACGAGCAAAAGTAGACCGATTTCGGCTAACGCCTTCAAAATGATAACCAACAGAGCCATCGTGTCCTAACATGTGCCGCTTGCTAATTGATACAGGGACTCCGCGAACTACGGTACTACTAGCAGTGTAGAAGCAGGGCTTACCATCGCCTTACAAACAGGATGAACTGAGGGTCAGACCCGCTAGGGTATTCCCGAGGAGTTGTCGCAACTTGGTGATGTCATGCCATACGCAGAAATCCGACAATCCACACAGAGGTTCTTGCACACGTGAATAAACCACTGAGCGCCATCCGTGTACTGGACTTCACACGCCTTCTGCCCGGGCCGTTAGCGACCCAGCACCTGGCAGACCTTGGTGCAGAAGTTGTCAAGGTTGAGGACACCGCAGCGGGGGATTACGCACGACAGTTTGGGCTTGAGCCAGGCGACGATGCGCACATCAGCCCTTTCTTCTCGGCCATCAACCGCGGCAAGCACGTCGAGCGGCTGGATTTACGCGAGAGCAGCGGCCTTACGCGCTGCCTTGCACTTGCCGAGCAAGCCGACGTAGTGATTGAAAGCTTCCGGCCTGGTGTCATGCAGCGCCTGGGGCTGAGCTATGCCACACTCGCTGCGCGCAACCCGCGGCTGGTGTACTGCTCGATTACGGGCTACGGGCAGCATGGGCCACGCGCACACGAAGCCGGGCACGACCTCAATTACCTAGCCGTTGCGGGCGCCTTACCGGCGCTGGCCGACGCCGATGGTGCGCCCATCCTGCCCAACCTTCAGGTGGCCGACGTGCTGGGCGGCGCAATGATGGCCGTCACCGGCATTCTGGCGGCATTGCTCGGCGCGCGCCGTACTGGCAGCGGGCGGCATGTGGACGTGGCGATGGCCGACGGCGTAATGCTGCACAACCTGACACAGCTGTACGCGCACAATCTGAGCGGCAAAAGCAAACCTGCCGGGCAAGATCTGCTCAACGGCGGTGTGCCCTGCTACAACCTCTACCGCTGTGCAGACGGGCGCTGGCTGGCGATGGGTGCGCTCGAACTCAAGTTTTGGCAAGTGGTATGCAGTGTGCTCAATCAGCCTGGCTGGGCCGCACAGCACTGGAGCCTGGGTCAAACGCCGGGTAGCGACGCGGCGCTTGCACTCACGGCGCAGGTGCGCGAGTTGATCGCCTCACAAACCAGCACGCATTGGCAGCAGCGCTTTGCCGGGAGCGACGCATGCGTAAGCATTGCGCTGACGTTTGAGGAGGCGCTAGCACAGCCGCAGTTCGCGGCACGCGGCTTCATCAAGCGCGGCAGTATCAGCGGCTTTGACATGCGCTGGTTTGACCTGCACGCAAGCCTGTTTGGTCACGAGCCCAAATGATGCCCTCATACATGCAGCCCTCGCATAGCAAGGCTTTACTGCACGATTCCGCTAATACTCGTTTATCTATTCAGCCTTTCCTGCACATTTTCAGAGCAGTAAAGGCATTACACTGCATATAGTATTAAGTCATTTGCATAGCAGCGAGACGCTGCCAGGTCGCAATCGCCGTGTCGGGGTTGAGCGATATCGACGTAATGCCCTGCTGCACCAGCCACTCGGCCAGGTCGGGGTGGTCGCTGGGCCCCTGGCCACAGATACCCACGTACTTGCCTTCAGCACGGCAAGCACTGATGGCCCGCGACAGCAGCGCTTTCACTGCCGGGTCGCGCTCGTCAAAGCCGTCGGCCACCAGGCCCGAATCGCGATCCAGGCCGAGTGTGAGCTGCGTCAAGTCATTGGAGCCGATCGAGAAACCGTCGAAGTACTGCAAGAACTGCTCAGCCAGCACTGCATTACTCGGCAACTCGCACATCATGATGATGCGCAAGCCGTTCTCGCCGCGCTTCAAGCCGTGCTTTGCGAGCAGCGCAATCACTTGCTGCGCCTCTTTGAGCGTGCGTACGAAAGGCACCATCAGCTCGACGTTCACCAGCCCCATGTCGCTGCGCACTCGTCGCATCGCCTCGCACTCCATCGCAAAGCACTCGGCAAAGTCTGCAGCGATGTAGCGCGATGCGCCGCGAAAGCCGAGCATGGGGTTCTCTTCGTCAGGCTCGTAGCGGCTGCCGCCAATCAGCTTTTTGTATTCGTTGGACTTGAAGTCGGACAGGCGGACGATCACCGGCTTGGGGTAAAACGCCGACGCAATTGTTGCCACGCCCTCGGTAAGTTTGTCTACATAGAACGCACGCGGTGATGCATGGCCGCGCGCCACACTCTCCACGGCTTTTTTCAAATCGGCATCCACCGCCGGGTAGTCGAGAATGGCCTTGGGATGTACACCAATGTTGTTGTTGATGATGAATTCAAGCCGCGCCAGGCCCACGCCAGCGTTGGGGATTTGCGCGAAGTCAAACGCAAGTTGTGGATTACCCACATTCATCATGATCTTCGTGTCGATCTCGGGCATCTCGCCGCGCTGTACCTCGGTCACCTCGGTGTCGAGTAAGCCGTCGTAGATATAGCCCGTGTCGCCCTCGGCACAACTCACCGTGACCAGCGCGCCGGTCTTGAGCACCTCGGTCGCATCGCCGCAGCCCACCACCGCTGGAATGCCCAGCTCACGCGCGATGATTGCGGCGTGGCAGGTGCGCCCGCCACGATTGGTTACGATAGCTGCGGCGCGCTTCATCACTGGCTCCCAGTTCGGGTCGGTCATGTCGGTGACGAGCACGTCGCCGGTCTTCACTGCCTCCATCTGCGAAGCGTCTGACACCACACGGACCGTACCCGCACCGATCTTCTGCCCGATGGCACGTCCCTCGGCCAGCACAGTGCCCGTGCCTTTGAGTTTGTAGCGATGCTCCACCTGGCCTGCGCTATTACTCTTCACCGTCTCGGGCCGCGCCTGCAAGATGTAGAGCTTGCCATCGCTGCCGTCCTTTCCCCACTCGATGTCCATCGGCCGGCCGTAATGCTTTTCGATGATGAGCGCGTAGCGCGCAAGCTCGGTGGCC
>CAYSMM010000023.1:0-14378 GCA_964432095.1 uncultured Burkholderiaceae bacterium
GTGGTGGTTTTGCCGGCACCATTGCCGCCCAGCAGCGCCACGATGCTGCCCTCCGGCACGCTCAGAGACACGCCTTTGAGCACCAGGATCACGTGGTTGTAAATCACCTCAATGCCATTGACATTGAGCAGTGTCGGTTGTGCTGTCATTTCGCCTTCTCCATTGACCCTGGGGCAATCGGCCCAGCGCATGCGAGTACGCACCGCCGATTGCCGCCCGCAAAGCGGGCGGCTGTGATCAGCAGCTATAAGTCTTTAGCTTTGGCACTCAGCCGGTGTGCGCGGCGTAATCTTCTTTTCGCCGGCGTACTTGGCCGCAGCAGCCCTCACCATGGGTTTGATGATGGACTCGTCGGCCTGGTACCAATCGGATGTGAACTGCCATTTGCTGCCGTTCCAGGTGTGAATGCGTGCCCAGGCAGAGCCCATGTGGTCGAAGCACGAGGTGCTGATCGGGCGCATCACATTGGCAAAGCCCAATGCGTCCAGCTTCTTCTGGTCAAGTGCCAGATTCTCCAGGCCCCAACGCACTTGCTCGCCCGTCATGACCTTCCCCTTGCCAAAGCGCTCTTGCGCGCGGCGAACACCCTCCACACTCAGCATGGCCGACATGGCGCCGCGAATATAGAGCACTGAGCCGACTTCGTCCTTCGGACCCGTGCCCTGACCTTTACCGTGAACCATGCTCAGGATGTCTTGCACGAACTTCACATCAGTCTGGGCGCCATGCTGCATGGCCAATGCGTTATAGCCTTTTGCACCATCACCGACGTCTTTCACGTCTGGCTCAGCACCAGCCCACCACACGCCATACATCTTGTCGCGCGGGAAACCAGTCGCCTGCGCCTCTTTGAGTGAGGTGGAGTTCATCACGCCCCAGCCCCACAGGAGGATGTAGTCAGGCCGGTTCTGCCGAATCTGTAGCCAGGCAGCCTTTTGCTCAACGCCCGGATGCGTCACAGGGATGGCGTTGAATTCGAACTGATGCATCTTGCTGCGCTCCTGAAGCAGCGGAATGGGCTCTTTGCCATAGGGGCTATCGTGATACACCAGCGTGATCTTCTTGCCCTTGAGCTTGTCCAGGCCACCTTCTTTCTTGGCAATGTGCTGCACCAGAATGTCGGCCGCCACCCAGTAAGTGCCAGCAAGCGGGAAGTTCCACTTGAACACCGATCCGTCCTGGCTTTCGCTGCGGCCGTAGCCTGCAGTAATCAGCGGAATCTTGTCGTTGGGAACTTTGTCGGTCAGTGCAAATGTGATGCCGGTGGACAGCGGGTGGAATAGGGTTGCGCCGCCGTTCTTGCCCTTCAAGCGCTCGTAACACTCCACGCCACGGTCGGTGGCGTAGCCAGTTTCGCATTCCTCATGGATGATCTTCACGCCGTTGATGCCGCCGCGGGCATTGACGAGCTTGAGATAGTCGATATAGCCATTGGCCCAGGGTGTGCCGTTAGGCCCATACGCACCGGTGCGATACGACAGCACAGGAAAGAATTGTTCCTTCGCCTGTGCCCATGCGCTTGCGGCCATGCCAGCGAGTGCCGTTGCCGTCACCGCCGCGACAAGCCCTTTCTTCAAAGATGTCATCACGTGTCTCCTTGCTAACGATTAATCAACAGCAATCGCTGTACTTCAATGGAACAACAGTCACCACAAAACGTCATGCGAACAAATACCTAAGTCGTTTCCGCAATAGGGCCAGGCCGCTCATCAATGCGGGAATGGCCAAAGACGCAATTTCTCCTTGCCTATGCTCCATAAGCGCGCCAAGCCATGCGGCTCCACGATCAAAAAGAACACAATCAACGCCCCGAAGATCATGAACTCCAGGTGTGAGGCCAGCGCAGTGGAATCTACCCCCAACACCGGCAGCAACTGGTTAAGAGCAATCGGCAAGATCACGATAAAGGCCGCGCCGAACAGGCTGCCCATGATGGAGCCCAGGCCACCGATGATGATCATGAACAGTAGCTGAAACGAGCGGTCGATGCTGAACGCAGCCGGCTCCCAGGAGCCCAGGTGGACAAAGCCCCACAGCGCGCCAGCCACGCCAACGAAGAAGCTCGACACCGCAAACGCCGTCAGCTTGGCATACACCGGGCGAATGCCAATGACGGCCGCGGCTACGTCCATGTCGCGTATGGCCATCCACTCGCGGCCAATATGGCTGCGCACCAGATTCTTGGCCACCAGGGCGAACAGAGCGACGAACGACAGGCAGAACAGATATTTTTCAACGGGTGTGTTGATTGCCATGCCAAACACATTCAAACCTGACACCGACACCGAACCGGATGCTGAGTCGTTAGTAAACCATTTGATGCGCAGGAACGCCCAGTCGGTGAAGAACTGCGCGGCCAATGTGGCCACGGCAAGGTACAAGCCCTTGATACGCAGCGACGGAATGCCAAATACGACGCCCACCCCCGTGGCACATACGCCACCAAACAATAACGCCACGATGAGCGGCACACCGTCCATGCGCACGAAAAGGTTGTACGCGGCGTAAGCACCCACGGCCATGAAAGCGCCCGTGCCCAGCGAGATTTGCCCGCAATAACCCACCAGAATATTCAAGCCTATGGCCGCAAGCGAGAGAATGAGAAATGGAATCAGGATCGCCTTGAACATGTAGTCACTGGCCATCAGCGGCACTGCGACAAACGCCGCCAGCAGCAGCAATGCAATAGCCACGCGGTCTTGCAGAATCGGGAATATCTGCTGATCCGCGCGGTAGCTGGTCTTGAACTGGCCGTTTTCTCTGTAGAACATGCCTGCTAAACACTCATATACTGTTATCTCTATATACCTATCGCTGCTTTCTGGTATTGCAGTAATGGCATATTACTCATTGATGTATATCAAATCTGATGCTCTCATACCCGATCGATGATCTTCTCTCCAAACAATCCTTGCGGGCGCACCAGCAAAAAGATCAGCGCCAGCACGTAGGCAAACCAGATCTCTATGCCACCCCCCAGATGCGGCCCGAGGTAAACCTCCGACACCTTCTCGCCCACGCCGATGATGAGGCCACCAATGATGGCGCCGGGCACTGATGTGAGCCCACCCAGAATCACGACCGGCAGCGCCTTGAGCGCCACCAGTGACAGCGAAAACTGCACGCCGAGTTTGCTGCCCCAGATCATGCCGGCCACCAGTGCGACAATGCCCGCCACACTCCACACGATGACCCAGATCCGGTTGAGTGGAATGCCGATGGACTGCGCAGCCTGATGGTCGTCGGCCACGGCGCGCAATGCGCGGCCAGTGGATGTTTTCTGGAAGAACAACGCGAGCGCAACGACGAGGCCCGCCGCGATACACGCGGCAATCAAATCCTCTTTGTTGATCAGCAAGCCGCCTTGAAACAAGCTCTCGAGCACGATGACCGGGTCTTTGGGCATGCCGATGTCGATCTTGTAAATGTCGCTGCCGAATAGGGTTTGGCCCGCGCCGTCAAGAAAGTAAGTGATGCCCAGCGTGGCCATCAGCAGCGTGACGCCCTCTTGATTGACCAAGTGCCGTAGCACCAGACGCTCGACCAACCAAGCGACAAGCATCATCACCAGCGCTGCGAGTAAGAATGCCAGAGGCCACGGCATGTTCTCGGCAAAACGCGCCATCGCCAATGCAGCGAGCAACACCATGGCCCCCTGCGCAAAGTTGAATACGCCCGAGGCTTTGAAAATCAGCACGAAGCCGAGCGCGATGAGCGAGTACAGCATGCCCGCCATCAAACCGCCAATCACTGTTTCCAGGAAGAAACCCACATCTACTCCTAGTGACTCGTGCCCAGGTAAGCCTTGATCACGTCCGGATTACTGCGCACTTCGTCCGGCGACCCGTCGCCAATCTTCTTGCCGTAGTCGAGCACCACCACACGGTCGCTGATATCCATCACCACACCCATGTCGTGCTCGATCAGTACGATGGTGGTGCCGAACTCCTCATTTACCTCAAGAATGAATCGGCACATGTCCTGCTTTTCTTCCACATTCATGCCGGCCATGGGCTCGTCGAGCAGTAACACTTGTGGCTCCATAGCCAGCGCACGGCCCAGGTCCACGCGCTTTTGTATGCCGTAAGGCAGGCGGCCTACGGGCAGCTTGCGAAACGCCTGTAGCTCTAGAAAATCAATGATGCGCTCGGCCACAGCGCGATGCTCCATCTCCTCACGCTCAGCCGGGCCGATGCGTAGAGCCTGCGCGAAGATGTTGCTTTTCATGCGGAGGTTTCGGCCAGTCATGATGTTGTCGAGCACACTCATACCCTTGAACAATGCAAGGCTTTGAAAGGTGCGCGCGACGCCCATCTCGGCGACCTGACGACTGTTCATGTGCTTGAAGGTCTGACCGCGAAACATGATTTGCCCTTGCTGCGGCGTGTATACGCCGTTGATGCAGTTGAGCATGGAGCTTTTACCAGCGCCGTTAGGGCCGATGATGGCGCGCACCTCATGCTCGCGCACATCAAAGCTAATGTCGGTCAACGCCTTCACGCCGCCAAACGCCAGCGAGATGTTCTGCACATCCAGAATGACTTTTCGCGCTTCTTGGTTCATGGATTAAACAGAAGATTTTCCAAAGCGACACAGAGACACCGGGTAAAGGGTCGAGCACTCAGTATTCTCTGTGTACCGGTATCTCCTCGGAGCGCTTTTCGTCTTCATCACGCCGCCTTCTTCATGCTGCCTGCAGCAGGCGCAACGGCTTTGCAATCGCTGATCCTGAGGTCGGCAGCCACCATGCCAGTGCGGCCGTCCTCAAACTTCACCTGCGTCTCGATGTATTGCGACGGCTTGCCTTCATACAGTGCGTCAATCAGCACCTGATACTTCTGCGCAATGAAGCCGCGCCGCACCTTGCGCGTGCGCGTGAGCTCGTCGTCGTCAGGGTCCAGCTCTTTGTGCAGAATCAGGAAGCGTTGAATCTGCGACCCCGCCAGCTTGTCGTCCTGCGCGAGATCGGTATTCACCTTTTGCACGCAATCACGAATCAGCTCATACACCTGCGGCTTTTGCGCCAGGTCGGTGTAGCCGGCATACGGTAAGCCCTGGCGCTCTGCCCAGTTGCCCACTGCCTCGAAGTCGATATTGATGAACGCGCAGACTTTGTCGCGCTTGTCGCCAAAGGCCACGGCCTCTTTGATATGTGGAAAAAACTTGAGCTTGTTCTCGATGTACTTGGGCGCAAACATCGCGCCGTTCGTCAAACGCCCTACGTCCTTGGCGCGGTCGATGATCTTGAGGTGTCCGTCGCGATCGATGAAGCCCGCGTCGCCGGTGTGATACCAGCCATCGTTGGTCAGTACCTCGGCCGTAGCCTCGGGGTTGCGGTAATACTCTTTCAACAGCCCGGCACTCTTCACCAAAATCTCACCGCTTTCGGCCAGCTTGATCTCCACGCCCTGAATCGGCGGGCCCACGGTGTCGGCTTTCACCTGCCCGTCGGGCTGCATGCAGACGAACACTGCCGTCTCGGTGGAGCCATACAACTGCTTTAGGTTGATACCCAGCGAGCGGTAGAAGGTGAATAAGTCGGGGCCGATCGCCTCGCCTGCGGTGTAGGCCACGCGAATACGGTTCATGCCCAGTGCGTTGCGCAGCGGGCCATAAATGCACAGGTTGCCGAGCTTATAGAGCAAGGTATCGAACACGCCCACGCTCTGGCCGTCCATGCGCGCTGGACCCACGCGCCGCGCCACACCCATGAAAAAATCAAACAGCTTGCGCTTGATGAGGCCGGCATCCTCCATGCGGATGGTCACCTGTGTGAGTAGGCCCTCAAACACCCGTGGCGGCGCGAAGTAGTACGTTGGCCCGATCTCCTTCATGTCTATGGTCACGGTGCTGGCAGACTCGGGGCAGTTGACCGTATAGCCGGTGGTCAGCCACTGTGCATAAGAGAAAATGTTTTGCCCGATCCACGCCATGGGCAGGTAGGCCAGCACCTCTTCACGGCTCGTCAGCTTGTCGAACGCCGCACCGGCGACGGCGCGCTCGATGAGCGAATGGTGGGTATGCACCACGCCCTTGGGCTGGCCGGTGGTGCCGCTGGTGAAGAACATGGCCGCAACGTCTTCAGGTCTGACCTGGTTAACCTCGGCTTCAAAGAATTGCGGATGCTGGGCAAGGTATGCATCACCTTCTGAGCATAGACTGTCTGCGAAGAGGATATTTTCGCTGGAGTACTTGCGCATTCCGCGATCGTCGTCATACACGATCAGTTGCAGGCTTGGGCACTGCGGCGCGATCTCCTGCAGCTTGTCCACCTGCTCCTGATCCTCCACCACGGCAAAACGCACCTGAGCATTATTGATGGGGAATACATACTCTTGGGCAATCGCATCTTGATACAGCGGCACGGCAATACCGCGGAGTGCCTGGCAGGCAAGCATCGCGCAGTACAAACGCGGCCGGTTTTCACCAATTACGACCAAGTGATCACCGCGCTTGAAGCCGCGCGCGGCAAGGCCGCCAGCCATGCGGCGTGTGAGTGCAAACGTGTCGGCCCAGCTCAGCGTCTGCCAGATGCCAAACTCCTTCTCGCGCAAAGCGGGTGCGGTTGGTCGCTCTGTCGCGTGCTTGATCAGCAAATGCAAGAACGTGGTGTGCACTACTCTTGAGCCCTATGGTTGGTGCGTCCGCGCACGGTGCATCGCGCACCGCGACTTTCGCTATGGCACTCAATGTAGCCCGCAGTTTGACGCCCAGATGTCGTTCCGGCGACAATCCTAGGGACAGCCCTGTCAGGACTATCCCGCTGCCTTGCGCATGCTTTGTGCAGGGTGCAGCCGAGGATGTTGACGATGCAAACCGCCACATACCACGAGCCAGCAGCCGCCACCGCCGCATTGCCCGTTTCGCGAGCCTCGCGCGACCACGCGGCAGCGCAACCCTTGCGCCAGCGAGCGCGCGCCGCACATGCCGGCGAACTGATCAACATCCCATGGCTGGCGACGCTGGAGCCCGCGCAACGCGCCGTCGCCAGCAGCGCGCTCGTGGTCGCCGCGGCCGAGCCGGGCGACTACGTATGCCGTATCGGTCGTGCTCCCACCTACTGGTTCGGCGTGATCGAGGGCCTGCTGAAAATGAGCAACGACACCGCCAGCGGCACACCCATCACGTTTACCGGTGTGCCGCCGGGCGGCTGGTTTGGCGAGGGCACATTACTTAAGCGCGAACCTTACCGCTACAACATTCAGGCACTGCGCAAAAGCCTTGTGGCAGGCTTGCCCATAGAGATGTTTCACACCTTGCTTCAAACCAGCATCTCGTTTAACCGCTTCGTGCTCAATCAGCTCAATGAGCGGCTGGGCCAGTTCATCGCCGCACGAGAGATCGACCGGCTCGACGACCCCGACTACCGGGTTGCACGCAGCTTGGCCGCTCTGTTCCACCCCACGCTATATCCTGGAGTGGGCGAAGTGCTGCGCATTACACAGCAGGAGCTGGGGTATCTCGTCGGCCTGTCGCGCCAGCGTGTGAACGAGGCGCTACACAAGCTGCAAACCGTGCAGTGGATCCGCATCGAATACGGCGGCCTGCGTGTGCTCGACCTCGACGGTTTGCGCTATGGAGTACTGGAGCAAGACGCGTGACCGAGCTAGTGCGACTTTCCAAACGTATGGCCGAACTGGGCATCTGCTCGCGCCGCGAAGCCGACGAATGGATAGAGCGCGGCTGGGTGAATGTGCAGGGCCAAACTGCCGGCTTAGGCTTTAAGGTCGATGCGCAACTGCAAGCCATACATATTGAAGTAACAAACCAAGCCCGCGCTCAGCAAGCCAAACAGCTCACGATACTCCTGCACAAACCTGTAGGCTATGTCAGCGGCCAGGCCGAGGATGGCTATCAGCCCGCCGCCGTGCTCGTCACGCCGCAAAACCGCTGGGCCGAAGATCGCTCCCACACGCAACTGCCCCGTGACGGCTTGCGTGGGCTGGCGCCTGCCGGGCGGCTGGACATCGACTCCACCGGCTTGCTCGTGCTCACGCAAGACGGCCGCATCGCTCGGCAACTGGTCGGTGAAGACAGCGAGGTGGAGAAGGAATACCTGGTGCGTGTGCAAGTCGCTTCGCACACCCCCCCGCTTGAGCAACGCAGGGCGCGGGGTGACGCGGTGGCAACGGCTTCGCTCCCGCGCCCGTCTTCGCGGGAGAGAGTGGACGATAAGAGCAACGGCGATCACGCAAACGCACCCCGCCACCTACTGCCACCCAAAAAACTCGCACTCCTGCGCCACGGCCTCGTGCTCGACGGCAAACCCCTCAAACCCGCGCAGGTGGAATGGATCAACAATGACCAGCTGCGCTTTGTGCTGCGCGAGGGTAAGAAGCGGCAGATCCGCCGTATGTGCGAACTCGTCGGCCTTAAAGTCACCGGTCTGAAGCGTGTGCGAATCGGCCGCATCGTGCTCGGACACCTACCCCCCGGAAAGTGGCGTGTACTTGCACCTGGCGAGGCGATTTAGGCAGGTGCAGAAAGATTCAAGATTTGCGAGCGGATGCGAGGCAAGAAACGGGATCCCGCCGCGAACCGTCAGCCCTGCACAGTCTGGGATCCAGTACACCGGAAACTAAACGCTCATCAAAGGCTGGCTTTCCATTGCTACCGGTGCCAAGGCCGTCGAGCGTCGCGCGACAAAGCGCTGCTCCGCTAAACTCACCGCATGAGTGAGCCAAGCTACATACTCGCACTCGACCAGGGCACCACCAGCAGCCGTGCCATAGTGTTCGACCGGCGCGGCAATATCTGCGCAGTCGCTCAGCAGCCGTTTGAGCAGCACTTCCCGCATGACGGCTGGGTCGAGCATGATGCTCGCGAGATCTGGGCCACGCAACTGGCCTGCGCGCAACGCGCGGTGAAGCTTGCGGAGGTGACGGCTGCACAGGTGGCCGCCATCGGTATCACCAATCAGCGCGAGACCACGGTGCTATGGAACCGCCGAACGGGCGAGCCGTTGGCGCGTGCGATCGTGTGGCAAGACCGGCGCACTGCTGCGCGCTGCGACGAGCTGCGTGCACAAGGCCATGCCAGTTTGATTCAACGTAAAACCGGCCTAGTACTCGACGCTTACTTCAGCGGCACCAAGCTCGCCTGGCTGCTGGACAACGTGCCCGGCGCACGTGCGCAGGCCGAGCGTGGCGAGTTGGCATTCGGTACGGTTGATAGCTGGCTGGTGTGGCAGCTCAGCGGCAGCGCAGCTCATATCACCGACCCGAGCAATGCGTCGCGCACGATGCTGTTCAACATTCACACGCAAACATGGGACGACGAGCTGCTCGCCCTGCTCAACATTCCACGCGATGTGTTGCCGCAGGTTCATCCCAGCAGTGGCGCGGTGGCGCACACGCGTGCAGCACTCCTCGGCGAGCCGATAGCGATTGCAGGCATCGCGGGCGATCAGCAGGCGGCGACGTTCGGCCAGGCCTGCATCAAACCCGGCATGGCCAAGAACACTTATGGCACCGGCTGCTTTTTGATGCTCAACACCGGCCAGCGTGCCATGCATTCGCAAAACCGTTTGCTCAGCACGATCGGCTGGCAGATCAACGGCAACGCGCCCACCTACATGCTGGAAGGCAGCGTATTCATGGGGGGTGCAACCGTACAGTGGCTGCGCGACGGCCTGGGTATCATCGCATCGTCCGGGGACATCGAGACGCTGGCTGCAAGCGTGCCCGGCTCCGAGGGTGTGGTGCTGGTGCCAGGCTTCACTGGCCTGGGCGCACCGCACTGGGACGCCTATGCGCGCGGCAGCCTGCTGGGCATGACGCGGGGCACCACCCGGGCGCACATTGCACGCGCGGCGCTGGAGGCTATTGCGCTGCAATCGGCCGACGTGCTCGATGCCATGCAGCGTGACGCCGGCATCACGCTCGCAGAGCTGCGGGTGGACGGCGGTGCTGCACGTAACAACCTGCTGATGCAACTGCAAGCCGACATTCTGGGCACGCGCGTGGTACGCCCGCGCGTAACCGAGACCACCGCGCTGGGTGCGGCCTACCTGGCCGGGGTTGCAGTGGGCTATTGGCAAGATGTTGAGGAAGTCGCGTCGCAATGGGCGGCAGAACGCGTGTTTGAGCCGCAGGCCACGGACGCATGGCGCACCGAACTGCGACAGCGCTGGCAGCGCGGCATCGAGCGTGCCAAGGGCTGGGTGCAATGAGTCATTCGGGCGCTGACGTGCGCACCGCACAGCTCGCCCGGCTGCGCGGGCTGAGCCAGCAAGCGCCAGCCTGCGACGTGCTCATCATCGGCGGCGGTGCCACAGGTCTGGGCATTGCGGTAGACGCCGTAACGCGCGGCTACAGTGTGGTGCTGCTCGACGCCAACGACTTTGGCAAAGGCACGTCGTCGCGCTCATCCAAGCTGGTGCATGGCGGTGTGCGGTATCTGGCGCAGGGCAACATCTCACTGGTACGCGAGGCGCTGCATGAGCGCGCAAGGCTGCTGGCCAATGCACCCGCGCTTGCACAACGGCTGGGTTTCGTCATCCCCTGCTACCACTGGTGGGAGCAGCCGTACTACCGCCTGGGCATGTGGGCCTACGACCTGCTGGCGGGCCGCAGCAACATCGGCCGCGCACGCAACGTGAGCAACGACGAGGCGCTGCGCATGGCGCCCGCGATTGCGCGTACAGGCCTGAGCGGCGCGGTGCTGTACTACGACGGTCAGTTTGATGACGCCCGCTTGTGCATCGCGCTGGCGCGCACGGCACGCGCGCAAGGCGCGTTGCTGCTCAACTACTGCAATGTCGATGATGTGTGGCTGCAAGACGGCAAGGTTCAAGGCGTACATGCCAGCGACGTTGCAACTGGCGAACGCTTCGCGCTCAAGGCCGCTTGCGTGATCAATGCCGCAGGCGCATGGGCGCCAGCTCTGGCCAAGAGTGCGGCATCCTGCGGTGCATCAGCGGCCAAAGCGTCGCAGGCGATTGCAGCCAGCCGCGGCACGCACATCGTGTTGCGTGACCTGGGCTTCAAAGAGGCGGTGTTGATTCCCAAAACCAGCGACGGCCGTGTGATGTTCATCATCCCGTGGCAAGGTGTCACTGTACTCGGCACCACGGACGTAGCCTGCGACAGCGTACCGGTCGATCCGCTCGTGCCGCCCGAAGACGTGCAGCAGATCCTCGACACCGCATCGGGCTACCTGCAGCAGCCACTGACGCATGCCGACATTCAAAGCGCCTACGTGGGCTACCGGCCGCTGGTGGCCAATGATGATGAGGACATGGACAACACTGCAGGCTTGTCGCGCGAGCATGAGGTGCGTGTCAGCCGCAGCGGGCTGGTGAGTGTGCTGGGGGGTAAGTGGACAACGTACCGACGCATGGCCGAGGACGCGCTTGACACCGCCATCAAGCGCAAGGTATTGCCTGCCAATGGCGCGTGCAGGACGGCCGATTTCAAGCTCGCCACGCAGCCCCTGCTCGACAGCATCTGGCAGCGTATGCCCGATGCCAGCGACAGCGATGCATGGCAAGCGATCGTGCGCACTGCGGTGAATGATGAATGGGCGTACACGGTGGAAGACGTGCTGGCGCGCCGCACTCGGCTATTGTTTCGCAATGTAGCCTCAGCCCGTGCAGCGGCACCCGTGGTTGCCACGCACATGGCCGCAGCATTGGGCTGGGATGCTGCACGCACCCATGCAGAGCTTGCAAGGTTTGAAGCTGTGGCACGCTGCTTTGACGTGAACACAGTGCCACAAACACAGTAGCTGCCTTTAATTTCAATACTACTATTTGTATACAACCTAATCTGGTAATAGGTATTGAATTAAGAAATACACACTGCATAGAGTATTATAATTTCTGAACTTTCACATACTCACACGTCTAGCACCGGCTCCTGCATCGCCGCTACTTGCTCGCGCAGCGCAAGCACCTGGTCTTGCCAGTACCGCTGCGTGTTGAACCACGGAAACGCAGACGGAAACGCCGGGTCGCTCCAGCGGCGCGCAAGCCACGCGCTGTAGTGAATCATGCGTAAGGTGCGCAGCGGCTCCAGCAGCGTAAGCTCGCGCCTGTCAAACTCTCGGAACTCTTCGTAGCCTTCCAGCACATCGCTCAGCTGTTGCGTCATCGATCTGCGATCGCCCGAGAGCAGCATCCACACATCCTGCATCGCGGGGCCGTTGCGCGCATCGTCAAAGTCCACGAAGTGCGGCCCCTCGTTTGCGCCGTAATCCAGCCACAGCACGTTGCCTAAGTGGCAGTCGCCGTGAAGGCGAAGCACTTGCAACTCACCTGCCTCGGCATACGCACCGCGCACGGCAGCGAGTGCATCGGCCGTAACGCTTTGCCACGCCGGCAGCAAGTCTTGCGGGATGAAGCCGTGCTCCAGCAGATAGCTGCGTGGCTCGTCGCCATGCGTATGCACATTGAGCGCCGGCCGATGCTCAAACAACTGACGTGCGCCGACGTTGTGTATGCGTGCGATGAAGCGGCCCAGCCATTCGCGCTTATCGCTCGCGTCGCGGCCCTCCAGCTCTGGCGCACGGCCGCCGGCGCGCGGGTACACAGCAAAGCGAAAGCTCGCATGAGTGTGCACAGTCGCACCGTCGATGTTCATTGCTGGCACCACCGGTATTTCGGCTGCGTGTAACTCCTGCACCAGCGCATGCTCTTCGGCGATCTGCGCGTCTGTCCAGCGCGCTGGGCGGTAGAACTTGGCGACGACCACTCGCCCGTCGTCGAGGTGCACCTGATACACGCGGTTCTCATAGCTGTTGAGCGCAAGCAAGCGCCCGTCGCCCATCAGCCCCAGGCTTTGCAGCGCGTCGAGCACTAGATCGGGGGAGAGAGTGGAGTAAGGATGCTGCGTGTCATCGGCAGCATGCACATCGGGATCAGTCATACGGCATGATAGCCGCGCGCTTTGCTTTGACTGAGATTGACGAACCCCCGCCCGCTGAGTGCCCGTTACAACACTACGCAACTGATGCGCAAAAAGTACTCATGGGCAGCTATTTATATGGCACTATGATGTTATGCAAAGATAAATATCAACCCGCAATCATTGTCGCGGGACGAAAATCAGGGGGATGACCGCGCAAGCCGTCCATAGCCATTCATGCGGCTGCAGTCAAAATTGCCATGAACAGCATTGCGTTAGACACACGCACCATGCTCGTGGTTCTTGCTCTGGCCACGAGTTGCCTAGGGCTTGCCGCATTTGCCTACGGCCGATCCAGCATTCGATCCGAGGCGATACGGCAATATGGCATCGGTTTGTTACTGGGCAGCCTGTCGGCAGGCCTGTTGGTGCTGCGCGGCATAGCGCCGGATTTCGTGTCGATCATCTTGGCCAATGCAATGGCCTTCATCGCTGCCATCTTTATGCTGCGCGCGGTGCACATGGCGTTTGGCACACCGGCCAACATGTGGTTCCAGTATGCAGTGATCCTCTGGGCCATGTCGGGGTACATGTACTACACGTATGTGAAGCCCGATCTGCCGTCGCGCGTCATGCTGTACTCGACCGCGTTCCTCATGGCATACGGGCAGTTGCTACTGATGTGCCTGCGTGCGTGGCCGCAGTTCAAGGGCCGACCACTGGCGTTATTCATGGGGTCACTCATCCTGCTACTTGCAGCCAACATTCTGCGGCTGAGCTATTACATGATTACCTCGCCGCCCGGGCAAGACTACATGGCCCCAGCGTGGATCAGCACCTTCATGCACATTGCGGGCCTGGTGTTCGTCACCGCCGGTACTGTGGCATTCATACTGTGCGAGGTACACTACCTGCACGGTCGGCTGGAGAACGCCGCGATGCGCGATGCGCTCACCGGCCTTCACAATAGGCGCGGCTTTTACGTGCAGGCCAAGCTCGCGTCGGATCAGGCGCTCAGTAGCGGCCAGCCGCTGTCGATGTTGATGTTCGATCTCGATCAGTTCAAGACACTCAACGATACTTTTGGCCATCATGCCTGCGACCGTTTGCTACGTAGCGCAGCGCGCGTTATCCAGGCCAATGCGCGCGAGCACGACGTGGTAGCACGCATGGGCGGTGAAGAGTTCGTGATGCTTTTGCCTAACACTGGGCTGAATGCGGCCTCGACGCTGGCTCAGAATGTACGGATTGCGCTTGCAGGCACTGGTGTGCAAAGCGACGACGGGCGTGCGGTGAGCTGTACCGTCAGCGCCGGCATTGCGTCGAGCACATCGGGAGCTCCCGTGGGCTGGGAGGTGCTGTATAAACGTGCAGACCGTGCGATGTACCTGGCCAAGGCTGCGGGCCGCAATCAATGTGTAGTGTGGAATGACGATCAATCGGCCAATGACAGCGAACCCACCTCAGCCCTCAGCGCTTAGCCGCTTCAGCCCGTTCGTGCTGCTTGCGTACCTGCTGGCACTGCTCGCAGGT
>CAYSMM010000024.1:0-14148 GCA_964432095.1 uncultured Burkholderiaceae bacterium
CTCGTAGTCGCTATCAAACCGCGCGTGCCGTAGCCAGCGCACCACTTCACGGTCGTCGCGTGTGGCCATGTTGCGTGCGCCGAGTTGCGCGCTGCTGCCCTTGATTTGCGCCTCGATGTTGCGCACCGTCACCGGCAGCGACCCGGGCGCGCCATTGCCTTCGCGCTCGACGATGCCAAAGCGCGCCGAGAACTTGGCCAGCGGTGGCAGCGGGCCTGTGGCAACTTTCAGCGGAAAACTTTGCGCGTTGGCCGGCACGCGGCCGGAATCATCGGCAAAGCCCTTGGGCAGCACGATGGAGAACTCTGTACTCTCTGCAAACGGCGCTGCGAACTGAATGCCAGACAGTGCATCGCTTTCTGCGGGCTCACCTTCGCGGTCGCTTTGCGGCTTCAAGGTTTTACCGCCACCGCGCAGTTCAACCGCCATGGCCAGCTTGGCGGGCACAGGTGCGGAGAAGTTCAGCGACATGGGTGCAAGCGCAATGCAGGGCCGGTCGGCCTGTTCACGCTCGCAGGTAAAGCTCACGCGGAACGCGGGCCGCACGCGAAAGCCAAAGCGCTGTGTTTCGAGCGCCTTCACTTTATTGGGGCTTTGCACGCCTTTGCTCCAGGTCAGCGTGACGTTGGCGCCCTCAGGCAGCGGGCGCTGGCAGCGCATCACCACCAACCGGTCCGCAGGAATGCGGGATACACGCCCCTTGAGCGTATCCAGCACGTCGCGGCGTTCTTTATCGGGCACCAGTACCACGGGCATGGCCTCGCCGAGCTTATCGCTCGCGCAGCTCACGTTATGCGGCAGGCTGGCTGCGTCCACAGGGCCGTTGGTTTCGATCACGAACACCTGCTGCTCGTCTATGGTGGAGTCGCGCCCGGGGATGGTGCGCACCACGGCCGGCCCGCCGGTACTGAACGTAAACTGCGACGTGCCGGTGTTGCTGCTGCCGGCCAGTGCTTTGAGGTCGGCTTTGAGTGTGAAGCGGCAACGCGTGGCAATCGGCACGTCGCGCTCGAAGTCGTAAATCCACTCGCGCTCGTTCACCCAGCGGCCGCGGCCGGGCTCGGCACAGTCCACCGTCACCGGCGCGGGCAGGGCGGGGTCGCCGGGGCGCACCATGGCCTCGTTGAAGCGCATCACGACTTGCCGAACGCGCGCCACGTCTCCTTGCGGGGAGAACTTCTCAACCGCAAAAGCGTGAATAGGGCTTGATACTGTGTTGAGTAAAAGAATAATACTGGCTGATAAGAACCAGTAACGGCACAATACTCTATTGTGTATAAGGCATAGTCGGCTGCGTAGCAGCAGTCTGCGCGCGGCTTTTGCGCCGGCTTGTTGGATAGTTTCCAGCATGTCTCCTCCTCCCGCACCCGTAGGCGGGCAGGGCAGATTATGCGGAGCGCGAACGCGGCAAGGCTATCCCGAAGATGAGTGTGAGTACGCAAAGCGCGATGAGCCAGGCGCTGCCCCAACGGGCATATGGCGTCAGCCCGGTGGTGCCGGTCACGGTGGCCTTGAGCGTACCGCGGGTCAGGCGCGGCAGCGCGTGCGTCACTTTGCCCAGGTGGTCGATGACCACGGTGGCGCCAGTGTTGGTGGCGCGGATGCTCGGCCGAGCGAACTCCAGCGAGCGCATGCGCGCAATCGCCAGATGCTGGTCTATGGCGAAGGTGTTGCCGAACCATGCCAAGTTGGTGAGATTGGCAAATATCGTCGGCGCCGACGCTGCATCGGCAAACCGGTGGCGCAGCTCGCCGCCGAACACGTCTTCGTAGCAAATGGTCGGCGCCACCCGCTGCCCGTTGACAGCAAACGCCGCCTGGTTGATGGCGCCGCGGTCAAAGTCGCCCAGTGGCATGTTCATCATGTTGACGAACCAGCGAAAGCCAAACGGTATGAACTCGCCAAAAGGCACGAGGTGGTGCTTGTGGTACTCATAGTCGCTGGCTGCAGCGGCGCTTGCGCCGCGTGCCATGCCCAGCACGCTGTTGGTGTAGCGGCCCGGCGCGTGCTCCAGCGGAATGCCCACCAGCAGCGCAGCACCTTTGCCACGCACGTGCCTACGCAAGTCGTTCAACAACTCGGGCGGCAGTTGCCGCGGCAGCACCGGGATGGCGGTTTCGGGCGTGACGATCAGCTCAGCTTCGGCCTGCGATACCAGGTTCATGTGTAGTTGCAGCGCGTCGGCGAGCTTGTGGGTGGCGAACTTTTCTTCCTGTGCAATATTGCCTTGAATCAGCGCCACGCGAAGCGCGCCCGCAGGCGTTTCCCACTGTACGCGGCCAGCAAACTCGGCCAGCGCCACCAGTGCCAGCGCTATAGCGGCCAGCGCAGCCGCAACCCTTGCCTTTGACCGCCGTTGCCACGCCTGGGCTAACAACGCAGCGATCAAAGCAGCATTAAGGTTCACCGCGTCCACGCCGGCCCAGGGCGCCAGACCGGCAAGCGGCCCGTCGATGTGGCCATAGCCGGTGGCGTTCCATGGAAAGCCGGTAAACACCACGCCGCGCAGCCATTCGCCCAATGCCCAGGCTGCCGCAAATAGCGGTGGGTGTAAAACGACACGATACTGATTTAAGTGTCTGCTTGAAAATGCGTAAATCAATGCAGGAAAGGCTACATACAATGCAAGGTATAAGCTGAACGCGACTACGCCAAAAGCCGCCATCACGGACGGCATGCCGCCATATACATGCATGCTGATGAATAGCCACCATAGGCTGCATACGAACCAGCCCAAGCCGAACGCCAGGCCGTGAGCGGCTGCGGCGCGTGGCGCAAGTCCGTGCAGGCGTACCACCAACGCGGCCAGCAACGCCAGTTGCAGCGGCCACAGCAGGCTGTAGGTGGTGGCCAGCCCAAATGCGGCACCCATGGCAGCGGTGATGCTCCACCCAATGGCGGCGGCGCGCCAATTTGGGCGCGGCGCTTGTTGCACAGCGGTCACACCTTTTTGGGGGATTGCAGAATTAGAGTTCAAGATTACAGTCGGGTACGTGAGGTGATCGAGGCGGTGCAGCTTAGCCGACTATCATGAAGACCCGTTGAGATACCAACGACGGCAGAGAACGATAAATCTAGAGTCAGCAGTGTGGCAGGGCCGCAGAGACTGGCTTCAGGGAGAAGGTTCCGAGTGGATCGCATCAAGACCATCATTATCGAAGACCTGCGCGAGGTACGCGAGCGCCTGCGCGAGGAGCTGCTCGAAGACGAGCGCATCGACTTCATCGGCGATGCGTCCGACGTTGCTGGCGGCCGCCGCTTGATGGCTGCGTACAACGTGGACGTGGCACTCGTCGATCTAGGGCTGCCCGACGGCTCGGGGCTGGAGCTGATCCGTGAGCTGCTCGAACGTCACCCCAATGCCGACGCCATGGTCATCAGCGTGTTCGGCGAAGAGGAAACCGTGTTCAAAGCCATCGAGGCCGGCGCCACGGGCTACCTGATCAAGGGCACACTGAATGTGGGCCTCGCCGATGCAGTGGTCAATCTGCGCTCGGGCGGGTCGCCCATCAGCCCGATGATTGCGCGGCGCTTGCTCAAGCGCTTCCAGGGCCCGGGTGAGATGGCAGACCCGCTGCAGGCGGCTGCCGCGCCGAGTGCTAACGGCTCCACTGCCTCATCTGGGGGCAGCGATCAGCTTTCCGAGCGGGAGATGTCGGTGCTCAAGCTGGTGGCGCAGGGCTTCGTGGTCAACGAGATCGCCGAGAAGCTGTTCATCTCGCCGCATACTGTGGCTACGCACGTCAAGCACATCTACCGCAAGCTGCAGGTGCGCTCGCGCGGGCAGGCGGTCAACGTCGCCATCAAGCGCGGCCTGCTGCAACCCTGAGTGAGGCCACGCGTGGCCGTTGCAGCACGCACTGGGTTTTGCCGCGCGGCTGCGGCGCTCGCGGCGTTGCTGCTTGCGATGATTGCTCACGTTGCGCATGCCACAGCCTTACGTATCGACCAGGCAATCGTTCGCCAGATTGTAGCCTTCGATTCATTCGCAAACCCTCAAACGGAGGCAGCCTCCGTCAAGCTGCCCGACGGTTGGGACCGCGTCAAACCTGCTCGCAGCGGTGTGTGGCAATACGACGTACGTGTGCCGCTGGCACGGGATGCAGCCATCGCGCACGAGCTATTTATTCCTCGCGCCGGCAATTCGCTCACCGTGGCCATGAACGGCCAGCGCATCAAGCAGTTCGGATCACTAACGCGTCCGCTTTCCAACTACAGCGGGGTACCGCACCGTGTCGCGCTGCCCGACGTGTTTTGGGTGGATGGCCCCGAGCAGCAGCTCACCATCACCGTGGCGGGCGAGCCATACAACGGCGCGGGCCTGTCGCAGCTTTGGGTGGGGCCTTCGCAGGCGATTGCACCGATGGCACAGCGCGCGGAGTGGGTGCAAGTGCGCGGCGTGTGGGTGCTGTCCAGTGCAACCATGGTGCTGGGTTTGATGAGCCTGCTGCTGTGGGCGCGCATACGGCAGCGGCTGTATCTGTTTTACGCGCTGGCGTCGGTGGTGTGGTCGCTGCGCGTGCTGATGCCACTGGCAACCGACCCGTTTCTGCCATGGCCCTTGTGGAACTGGATTTACTACAGCGCATTCAGCGTTTACGTCACGCTGGTGGCGCTGTTTGCGCTGGATGTCGTGAATTACCAGGTGCCCGCAGTGCGGCATACCCTGGTGGTATTTGGCGTGGTGAGCGTCGCGCTGCTGGTGGCCGTGGTGTGGTTTGACGTGCTGCGGCTGCGCACGGTGATACTGGCGCTCACCGTCGTGGCCTCGGCCCTGGCTACGGGCGTTGTGATTCGCGCCACGTTTAGGCAACCCGAGGCAGGGCGCATGCTGTTGTGCGTGGCGGCGTTGCTTGCAGTCGGTACGGGCGCGCGTGACTGGTTGTCGGTGCAGATCAACCCTGAGGGCTTTGGCGAGTACACCTGGGTGCGTTACGGCAGCATGCTCTTTATGCTGGTGCTGGCGTGGATCGTCATGGAGCGCTTCTCGCGCGCCATGCAGGGCCTGCAAACCTCGGCGCGTTTTTACGAGATTCAGTTCGCGCGCAAGCAGGGTGAGCTTGAATCGACCTACGCCCAACTGCACGATGCCGAAAAGCGCCAGGCCGTCGAGGCAGAGCGCCGCCGCATCATGCGCGAGATGCACGACGGCCTGGGCAGCTCGCTGGTCACCGCGATGTCGCTCGTCGATCGCAACGACAGCAAGCAAGCCGGGCTGATCGACGCGCTCAATAATTGCATGGGTGAGTTACGTATGGCCGTGGACGCGCTACAGCCGCACGATAATGATTTGCTGATCGCGCTTGGTACGCTTCGTGCCCGCATCACGCCCGCGCTCGAGCGCGCGGGCATCGCACTCAAGTGGGACGTAGAGCAGATCCCGGCCATCGAGCGGCTGACGCCTGATGCAACGCTGCAGCTTTACCGCTTCGTGCAAGAGGCCATCACCAACGCCATCAAGCATTCAGGCGCCACACAGCTGACGCTGCGCACCGGGTTTGACTGGAGCCGCGAATGGGTGGACGTGGCGATCGAGGACAACGGCCGCGGCTGGCGGCCATTCGACTCGGCAACGCGCAAGGGCGGCGGTACCGACAGCTTGCGCGCCCGCGCCCATGCGCTCGGTGGCATCGCACGCATCAGTGCGCTGGAGCCCGGCACCCGCGTGCAACTCTCCTTCCCTCGCAACCTGGGCGCATCCACCACCATGCCGCCGCCGCGCGACGGAACCGGCACGATCTTGGGTGAAAATCTGCCGCCACTGCAGCACTGACTGCCCTGCCAGCTTTAATCTGCGCTAGGCCAAAAAGGCAAACACCGTAGGCACGCCGTCGATCGGCGGCAGCGCAGCCTGCTCGCGCCAGCGCGACACGGTTTGCGTGCACACGTATTGCGCGGGTGTCGTCAAGCCCGCGGCCACACACAAACGCACGTCGCCCTTGAGCGCCGAGAGCAGCGCCTGCCACAGCGCAGCATTGCGATAAGGTGTCTCAATGAACATCTGCGTTTCTTGATACTTATATGAGTACAACTGCATATCCGCCAATTGCTTGGCTCTTTTGGCAGCATCCTTATGTAAGTATCCATGAAATGCAAATCGCTGACCGTTGAGGCCGCTGGCCATCAAAGCGAGCAGCAGGCTGCTTGGGCCTACCGCCGGCAGCACATCCACACCCAGCTCATGCGCCGCGGCGGCGACGATTGCGCCGGGATCGGCCACTGCGGGCGCACCCGCCTCGCTGACCAGTGCGATGTCGTGCCCCGCCAGAGCCGGGGCAAGTAATGCGCGCGCTGCATCGCGGCTCAGTGCCTGGTGCTTGGGTAACTCCTGAATGCTCATGGCCTGCAAGGGCTGCGTGAGCGCCGCGTGCACGCCCACTTGCTTGATGAACGCGCGGCAGCTCTTGGCGTTCTCGGCAATCCAGTGTGTGGTGAGCGCGGCTTGCGTGATCACGGCATGCGGCAAGATTGCGTCGAGCGGTGCGTCACCCAGCGGCGTGCAGATCATCAGCAGTCGGCCACGGGGCGGCTTGTCACGCGCTGTATTGGCCGCGTTCACTGCGCTGCCTCAATGACGTTGTACCCGGCCTGCGCCAGCAAACGGCACACGCTGATGAGCGGCAGGCCGATGAGCGCGGTGGGGTCGGGGCTGTCGATGCGCGCGCACAGCGCAATGCCCAGCGCCTCGCTCTTGGCGCTGCCGGCGCAGTCAAACGGCTGCTCGAGTACCAGGTAGCGCTCGATCTCGGTGTCGCTGTATTCGCGCATCTGCACTTTTACGGCGACGAGTTCAGCTTGCTCAAACTCGCCCGCAGCTACGGCCACCGCGGTTTGAAACGTCAGTGTGCGGCCACGCATCGCGCGCAGCTGCTCACGCGCACGCTCATGCGTGCCGGGCTTGCCGAGGACAAGGCCATCGAGGTCGGCGACTTGATCGGAACCAATGACGATTGCGTCGGGAAAGCGCGTGGCTACCGCACGCGCCTTGGCCAGCGCCAAGCGCTGGGCCAGTACGGCTGGGGCTTCGCTGGGCAAGGCTGCTTCATCCACCTGCGGCGCAACCGTGTCGAACGTAATGCGAAGCCGCTGCAGCAGTTCGCGGCGGTAGCGGGAAGTGGAGGCAAGGATGAGTTGGGGCATGCCGCATTCTAAAATCGCGTATGCATTCCACGCCCGACCTGACCAAACTCAAACTCGAACCGTTTTGCCGCCACGGGCAAACCATCAACGTTGCACTCAACTATGCACAACTGCCACGCCTGGCCGAATCGGTGGTGCAGCCTGATGCAAACGCACGCTTTGAATTGATGCTCCAAGGCCATCAGGCACAACTGCCCGGCGGTCTGCTGCAAGACGAGCTGACGCTGCAAGTCAGCGGCACGGTGCAACTGACGTGCCAGCGCTGCCTGCAGCCCTATGCACAGGCGCTGCAAAGCCGTAGCCGCTTTGTGTTGGTGGCCAGCGACGAAGCGGCGGATGCGATGGTGGCAGAAATCGGCAGCGACGAAGACGATGAGATCGAGCCGCTGGTGGGCGGCAAGCCGGTTGACATGCTGGCGCTGGCCGAGGATGAGTTGCTGCTAGCGCTGCCGCTGGTGCCCAAGCACGAGGTTTGCCCCTCTGCCGATGCCGAGGCCGAGGCCCGCGCGGCCGAACTGCCTAGCCCTTTTGCTGCGCTGGCGGCGCTCAAAAAGCCCGGGCAATCCGAATAGTGGCTAGCCGGATGGATTGATTTACTGCTACAAATACTGCATGTTCTATATGGCCGTTACTGCAATCCTATTGTGCAGTAATAAACATATAGTGTATGCTGTATAAATCTACAGCATAGCCACATTCTGTGTATAGCCTGCTCATAGGCATGCAAACGACGCGAAATCGGCTGCTAGGGCCGGCCTCCGCGCTCAGGGTGCGCTTTCGCGGCGGGTTTGGTAGAATCATGGGTTCGTCAGAATTCTTCTTCTGAAGATTCATCCACCCCTCTGCTGCGCCATGTTTGGGGGCAGCGGATTTAAGTACAGAGCTAGGAGCTAGCCATGGCTGTTCAACAGAACAAAAAGTCGCCGTCCAAGCGCGGCATGCACAACGCGCATCGCGCGATCGCCAAGCCGCCGACCGCGATCGAGCCCACCACGGGCGAGACGCATCTGCGCCACCACATCAGCCCTACCGGTTTTTACCGCGGCCGCAAAGTCGTCAAAACCAAGGCTGACGCTTAAAGCGCGCATTCGCTGCACCCGGTAGGCCAGCCCGCTCGCTCGTCCTTGCCTGCCGCCGCAGCCAAACATACAACTCACACTGCCATAGTTTGTGAGCTACACGCTTGCTGTGGACTGCATGGGCGGCGACTTCGGCCCCGAAGTTACGGTGCCCGCCTGCAAGGCATTTCTCGACCATCACCCCGAGGCTCGGCTTGTGGCCGTGGGCCTCGCTGCCGCCGTTGAGCCCGCACTCAAAAAGCACGGTCTGGCCGATCACCCGCGTCTGAGCTTCGTGGCCTGCACCGAGGTCGTGACCATGGACGACGCGGTGGAAGTGGCCCTGCGTCGCAAAAAAGACAGCTCCATGCGCGTGGCCATCAGCCAGGTGAAGGCCGGTGACGCGCACGCCTGCGTGAGCGCGGGCAACACCGGCGCGCTCATGGCCGTGGCGCGCTACGTGCTCAAAACTCTGCCTGGGATCGACCGGCCGGCGATTGCCACCTGGCTGCCCAATCAAACCGGCGAAAGCACGCTGATGCTTGACCTGGGCGCCAATGTAGATTGCACTGCCGAGCATTTGCTGCAGTTTGCGGTGATGGGCACGGCGCTGGAGCAGGCAACCGAGGGTAAGGCCGCGCCGACGGTGGGCCTGCTCAACATCGGCGAAGAGGCGATCAAGGGCAGCGACACTATCAAAGAGGCTGGCGAGTTGTTGCGCGAGGCCGCGCGGGCCGGCGGACTCAACTTCTACGGCAACGTGGAAGGCAACGATATCTTCAAGGGCACGGTGGACATCGTCGTGTGCGACGGCTTCGTGGGCAATGTGGCGCTCAAGACTACCGAAGGCCTGGCACAAATGATTGCGGTGTTTCTGAAAGAAGAGTTCACGCGCGGCGTGCTGTCCAAGCTCGCGGCGATGGTGGCCATGCCTGTGCTGGCTGCATTCAAAAAGCGTGTGGATCATCGCCGCTACAACGGTGCAGCCTTGATCGGCCTGCGTGGGCTCGTCATCAAAAGCCATGGCGGTGCGGATGTCTACGCTTTCGAGCAGGCATTGCACCGCGCGTTCGAGGCGGCCAGCCACGGCGTGGTTGAGCGCATCGAGCGTACGCTCGCGCAGTTGCCGGCGCATGCCCAGGCAACGCTGCCATCATCGTCCTCATCGCCAATCGAGGCGCAAGCGGCGTAGACTTCGCGCTGTATGAGTAGAACGTATTCCAGAATCACCGGCACCGGCAGCTACTTGCCCGAGCGCCGCGTCACCAACGCAGACCTCGCGGCGCAGCTCGCGCAAGCGGGCATCGAGACCAGCGACGAATGGATCGTAGAGCGCACCGGAATCCGCGCGCGCCACTTTGCTGCGAACGATCAAAATGCCAGCGACCTGGCCATGATTGCCGCGCAGCGTGCACTGGCTGCCGCTGGGCGCGAGGCGGCTGATATCGACCTCATCCTCGTGGCCACCTCCACGCCCGACATGGTGTTCCCATCCACCGCGGCGATTTTGCAGGCCAAGCTCGGCATCACCAACGGCTGCGCGGCGTTTGACGTGCAGGCCGTGTGCAGCGGCTTTGTGTATGCGCTGGCCACGGCCGATGCCTACATCCGCACCGGGCTTGCGACGCGCGCGCTGGTGATCGGCAGCGAGGTATTCAGCCGCATTCTCGATTTCAACGATCGCACCACCTGCGTATTGTTTGGTGACGGCGCCGGCGCGGTGGTGCTGGAAAAATCCGACGCGCCTGGCATTCTGAGTGCCAAGCTGCATGCCGACGGCCGCCATGTGGGCATTCTGTGCACGCCCGGCACGGTGGCCGGCGGCCAAGTGATGGGCGACCCGACGCTCAAGATGGACGGCCAGGCGGTGTTCAAGCTCGCCGTAGGCGTGCTCGAAAAGGTGGCGCGCGAGGCGCTGGCCGAGGCGGGCTGGGCCGACAGCGACGTGCAGTGGCTGATTCCACATCAAGCCAACATCCGCATCATGCAAGGCACCGCCAAAAAGCTGAAGCTGCCCGACGACCGGCTGGTGGCCACGGTGCAAGAGCACGGTAACACCTCGGCAGCGTCCATCGGCCTGGCGCTCGACGTGGCGGTGCGCGATGGCCGCATCCAGCGGGGCGACAAACTGCTACTCGAAGGCGTAGGTGGCGGCTTCACCTGGGGTGCGGTGGCGCTGAGGTACTAGCCACCCGAGAGTTAGCAAGTGAAGTAATTTCGGATGCAAAAAGGAAGAAGGCTTTCCAGGAGACACCAAGACGCAAAGATGATGAACACGCTGAGGGCTCCATTGAGCGAGTATGTGGCTCACATTTCTCGGTGTCTCCGTGTCTCTTTGACAAATCTGGATGGTTGGTCAGAGCCTTTTCGAACGTATCAATAAGTATGAGCAAAACAGCATTTGTATTCCCCGGCCAGGGCTCGCAGAGCGTGGGCATGTTGAGTGCGCTGGCTGACAACGCGGCAGCTAAGGCAGTGCTGCAAGAGGCCGACGACGCATTGGGCATGTGCCTGAGCAGCCTCATCTCCAACGGTCCGGCCGAAGACCTGAACCTCACCGTCAACACACAGCCGGCAATGCTCACCGCAGCTTATGCCGTTTACCGGGCATATCTAGATGATGGCGGCGCCATACCCAACGTCGTAGCAGGTCACAGCCTTGGCGAGTACACCGCTTTGGTCGCCGCAGGCGTGCTCAAGTTTGCCGACGCGGTAAAAGCGGTGCGTTTTCGCGCGCAGGCCATGCAAGAGGCTGTGCCCGCCGGCACGGGCGCCATGGCCGCGATTCTGGGGCTGGACGCCGCGGATGTGAAAGCGGTTTGCGCCGAGGTTGCGGCACAGGGCGATATTGCCGAGGCGGTGAACTTCAACGATCCCAAGCAAACCGTGATTGCGGGCAGCAAGGCAGGCATAGACAAAGCCTGCGAGTTGCTCAAGGCCAAGGGCGCCAAGCGCGTGCTGCTGTTGCCGGTGTCGGCGCCGTTTCACAGCAGTCTCATGAAGCCCGCGGCCGACAAGCTGCGCGACTACCTGAGCAGCGTCCATTTTCAAGTGCCGCAAATTCCGCTGGTCAACAATATCGATGTTGCCACCGAAAGCGACCCCGCACGCATGCGCGATGCCTTGTATCGGCAGGCCTTCGGCCCGGTACGCTGGGTGGAGAGTGTGCAGGCGCTCAAGACCCTGGGTGTTGCGCGCGTGGTGGAGTGCGGGCCGGGCAAGGTGCTCGCGGGGCTGGTGAAGCGTATCGACGGCGACCTGCAAGTGCAGGCGATGTTCGATACGGCCAGCATCGACGAAGTACGCGCTGCGGCTTGAACTGCAGAACAGAACATCACTGGGTTAGGGCAGACGATGGAGCACCAACAAGTACGGCAGGTTGCGCTGGTCACCGGCGCGTCACGCGGCATTGGCAAAGCGATTGCGGCGGTGCTTGCTCAGCGCGGGCTGTTCGTCATCGGTACAGCCACCACGGCGCAGGGCGCTGCAGCCATCAGCGGCGAGCTGGGTGCGCAGGGTAGGGGAATGACGTTGAATGTGAACGACGCCGTCGCGTGCGATGCGCTCATCGACCAGATCGTCAAAGAGTTCGGCGGCTTGCACGTACTCGTCAATAACGCCGGCATTACGCGCGACACTTTGTCCATGCGCATGAAAGACGATGACTGGGCTGCTGTGATCGACACCAACCTCACTGCGGTGTTTCGCCTCTGTCGCGCAGTTGTCAAACCCATGATGAAGCAGCGCGTCGGGCGCATCATCAATATCACCTCGGTGGTGGGCAGCGCGGGCAATGCGGGACAGGCCAACTATGCTGCGGCCAAGGCAGGTGTGGCCGGCATGACGCGCGCGCTGGCCAAAGAGCTTGGAAGCCGCAACATCACGGTGAATTGCGTGGCACCGGGCTTCATCGAGACCGACATGACCGCTGCTTTGTCCGATGCGCAATCGGCGGCTTTGCTGCCCAATATTGCATTGGGACGCCTCGGAAAACCCGAGGATATTGCCCATGCGGTGGCTTATCTGGCCTCGACTGAAGCCGGCTACGTCACCGGTACGACCTTGCATGTCAATGGCGGTATGTACATGAGCAATTGAGCCGCTGCCAGGCTGTGTACCGCTCGGATGCTTTGCAGCTGATGTAATAATGTTTGATACTAATATGAGTAACATGCCATGACTGGTATGTATATAAAAATAAAACGGTTGATAGAGTGCAGAGTAATGAGAAAAGGAAAATAACTACCGAACGCAAAAGCAGCCGTGCCGGCAGGTTTAGAAGCGCTGCTCTAACTGTCAGGTGGTTTGATTAGAATCTGGAAAATTTCTCGAACGGAGATGTCATGGAAAATTTGGAACAACGCGTCAAGAAAATCATTGCTGAGCAACTTGGCGTAGCCGAGGATCAAATCAAAAACGAATCCTCGTTTGTGGACGACCTGGGGGCCGATTCGCTGGACACGGTTGAGTTGGTGATGGCGCTGGAAGACGAGTTCGGCATCGAGATCCCTGACGAAGAGGCCGAGAAAATCACAACGGTGCAGTTGGCGATTGACTACGCCAATGCACACGCCAAGGCCTAAGGCGGCTTGGCCCCTCGCTGGCGTTGTTGCGTAGCCCCTCGAAATCCTCATGTGCGCCCATGCACATACCGGTTTTAGATGGGCGTCTGCGCCTAGCCAGCAAGGCCCTCGCAACGCCCTTGTAATGCCTTACGCAGGCTGGCACGGTGAGGCCATAGGTTCTTATTCCGTAGCTTGCAATCCCCCCTCCTTATCCTCACGCTATGACCAAACGTAGAGTCGTCGTCACTGGGCTGGGCATCATCAGCCCGGTTGGCAACACCATCGAGCAAGCCTGGGCCAATCTGGTGGCGGGCAACACTGGCATCGGCAAGATCACACGCTTCGATGCGTCGGCCATGTCGGTGCAGATTGCCGGTGAGGTGAAGGGCTTCAACGTCGAAGACGTCATGCCCGCCAAAGAAGCGCGGCACATGGATACCTTCATCCACTACGGTATTGCCGCGGCGCAGCAGGCCATCAAGGACGCCGGGCTGCCGCATGGCGAGAGCCTGGGTGAGCCGCTGGCCGAGCGCGTGGGATGCATCGTCGGCTCTGGCATTGGCGGGCTGCCCCTGATCGAGAGCCAAACCATAGAGATGAAAGAGCGCGGCCCACGGCGCGTGTCGCCGTTCTTCGTGCCGGCGGCCATCATCAACATGGTGTCGGGCCATATCTCCATGCGCTATGGCTACAAAGGCCCCAACCTTGCGGTGGTCACGGCCTGTACCACAGGGTTGCACTGCGTGGGTGAGGCCGCACGCATCATCGAGTACGGCGACGCCGATGTGATGGTAGCCGGTGGCACCGAGAGCACCATCAATACCATGGGTGTGGCCGGCTTTGCGTCCATGCGCGCGCTGTCCACCCGCAATGACGACCCTGCCACCGCCAGCCGCCCCTGGGACAAAGACCGCGACGGCTTCGTACTGGGCGAGGGTGCAGGCGTGCTGGTGCTGGAGGAGTATGAGCACGCCAAAAAGCGCGGCGCGAAAATCTACGCCGAGGTGGCGGGCTATGGCATGAGCGCCGATGCCGGCCACATGACCGCGCCGAATATGGACGGCCCGCGCCGTGCCATGGTCAATGCCATGCGTAACGCCGGCCTCAATGCCGATGAGATTCAATTCGTTAACGCCCACGGCACCTCCACGCCGCTAGGTGACGTGAACGAAACGAACGCGATCAAGGCTGCATTTGGCGAGCATGCCCGCAAACTCGTCATTAACTCCACAAAGTCCATGACCGGGCATTTGCTGGGTGGTGCAGGCGGCATCGAGTCGGTGTTCACCGTACTGAGCATTCACCATCAAACTGTCAGCCCCACCATCAACATCTTCAATCAAGACCCCGAGTGTGATCTGGACTACTGCGCCAACACCGCACGA